>JBDTXE010000147.1:0-5820 GCA_040006335.1 Verrucomicrobiota bacterium
GCGACGCCGCGCCCGAAGTGAGTCGCGTAGACCTGGGTGAACTCCGCGCCGAAAAGAAGAATCTGCGCGGAATAGTAGATCCAGAGTAAAAGGGTAATCAGCGAACTGGCCGCGCCGTAGGCAGAGGAAGCGCTCCCGCTGCCCAGGTAAAGTCCGAGAGCCCACTTCCCAGCGGCAAAGAAAACCGCGGTGAGCAGCGCGCCGACCCAGACATCCCGCCACTGAATTTTCGCGTCGGGCAGGAATTTGAAAATGATGGCAAAGAGGAGAACGACGACGCCAAGATCGAAGATCCAATAAACCGCAATCGCGACCACGATGCCGCCCGGCATGACTGATTGAATATAGTGGCTGAACCCTTTCAGAACGCTCTCGAGCGTGAGGGATACGAGCAGGAGAAAGCAAATACCGCCGACCATGCCGAAAGAAAGGAAGCGCGTGCGCAGAAATCCCCAGATCCCGCCGCCCGGCTTGGCTTTCACGCCCCAGATGGTGTTGAGGGCATCCTGCAGTTGCCCGAAGACGCCGCTTGCGCCGAAGAGCGCCAAGGCAATGCCAATAATTGTCGCGAACAGGCCCTTGTTCGGGTCCGAGGCCTTTTTCGCGATGCCCTGCACAACGTCGACCGCGCTTTTGTCGAGGAAGTAACTCATCTGCGAGGTGATTTTATTCCAGGCACCGCCCGGATCGTCCCGAAAGATGAAACCGACGACCGCAAGCAAGACAAGAATGAGAGGAGCGAGCGAGAAAACCGTATAGTAGGCGAGCGCTGCACCCAACTGCGGCGCCTTATCTTCCAGCCATTCCTGGAAAGTCTGCTTCAGCAGACCAAACGAAGTGCCGAGAAAGGATCCGTTTTTCGCGAGAGTCGCCATGGTAATCCTTGTTCGTATCTCGCTCCGGTTCGAGATGGCTTCATAGACTGCCGGCCTTCGTTATTGGCCCGGGCGATGTTTGCGGCGCTGCCAAAAGACGCTGGCCGTTCTCACGCCGATGACCAATAAGGCGAAGGCGGTGCAGACCTGAGCGAATAGTTCGCCATGCCGAGTATAGAAAGTGATTTTAGGCACTGCCGGCAAATTCACCGTGCCGACGAGAGTGCCTTCCTCAAAAATGCTGCCGCGATCGTCTCGTAGAATTTCGGTCACCCGTCCGGCGTCGTTAACGAAACAGGTCACTCCCGTATTGGCCGCGCGCACCATCGGTCGCCGCGTTTCCACACAGCGAAAGATGGCATTGGCCAGCTGCTGACGCGAGGCCACGGAACGCAGGAACCAGCCGTCATTCGTCACGTTCACCAGCAGCTCAGCGCCGCCCAGGACGAAGCGGCGGGTCAGTTCGCCCAGCGTATCTTCGAAGCAGACGAGCGGCGCCACCCGGGCACGATTACGAGATAGTTGGAACACGGTGCAATCGCGGCCTTTGTCGAAATCGCCAGGCACCTGCTGGCCCACTATCATGGCGAAGAGCGGAAACGAGTAACGAAAGGGAATGTATTCGCCGAAGGGTACGAGGTGCACCTTGTGGTAGGCCTGCACTGGGAGCGGCGGCGCAAAGAGAAGTGCGGCATTGAACGCTCCGTCTCGGTTCTCGTCGATTGCGCCCAGGAGAATGTCGACGTGGTGTGAAACCGAGAGGCGATTCACGAAATCGAAGGTCTCGCGATCACCTAAGACCGGGGCCGGCATCGAACTTTCCGGCCAGACCATAAGGTCGCAGTTCGAGATGGTCGAAAGAGCTATCTCAGTCAAATGAATGAACTTCTCGAAAATAATCTGCTTATTCCGGAGATCGAATTTGTCTTCCTGCGGAACTGCCGCTTGGATGAGAGCTATCTTCAGGTTACGCGGGCCAGGTTGAGTGTGCGCCAGGTTGATCCCGACGGTGAATATCGCCATCAACCCCGCCATGCTCAGAGTGAGATCGTAGTGGGGACGCATCGCATGTGTTCGCGCTTCCTCCCAAAGCCGACGGGCGGTCGTGGCCAGGATGATGTTGGCAAAAGCCACCACGAAGGAGACTCCCGGCACGCCGGTGTACTCGGCGATCTGAATGATTGGCCAGAGGGCGTGCAGGGAGACGCCCAGCCCATTCCAGCCGAAACCGGAAAACATCCAGCCGCGAACCCACTCCAGGGCCGACCAGGTGGCTGCCAGGAAAGTGGCGGCCGCGAGGTTGCGACCTGACCTAAGCCATGGCGAAGCGCCGGGGGCGGACTCCGGCTCCGCGTCGGCCAGCATCCGCGACCACTTGTCCGCGCCGTGCGGACCGCGGGAGCGCGGTCGCACCATTCCGCAGCACCAGGCCCAGACGGCGAAGTACATTGCCATGTAAAACTCCAGCACAAACCAGCCGAGCCCCGTGACGGTGGTGAGCCAGAAAAAGCTGATCCAGAAGAAGGTCAGCCCAGCGACATACCCAAGAGCAAGATCGCGCCAAAAACGCCGCGGGGAGTTTTTTCCCGAAAACCAAACCGCGAAACTGAGGGGTATGAGGGCGAGCCAGCAAAGCCAGGTTTGATCGCAAGGAGGGATGGCCAGTGCTGCCGCGACGCCGGTGGCGACTGCCGCCAGCCACGGCCAAACCCGCCAGACCGTTCGCCAACGATCCCCGGTGCTCAACTGCGTCGCCGTCGCGTGCGCTGCTCGCGGGCGCGTCGTCGCGCTGGATTCACGGCATCGCGCAGATCCTGGGTGTCGGTGGGGTTGGTGCGAAAAAACGCCCGCTGCACGTCCTCCATCTTGCGGATGTTAACCTTGTTACACAAAACGTAACCCATCGAGATGAGGCCTGCGAGAGTATCGAGAAATTCGCCCGCTTCGACCTCATCCAGCCGGGAAATCAGCAACTGCCCCGACATGGGAGAGCCGGAAAGACCAAGCGTTTTCAGAATGGTCATCTCGCTGCCGGAAAGATTAATTTCTCGATCCACGCTGGTATGTTTGCCGCGATCTGCGTGCTGTCGAGTTCGATATTACGTCAAACGCCGCGCGGAATCGGCCTGGAGCCAGTCCCACAGGCGGGTGAGGCGCTGGCCGACGTCGCTTTTCGCGCTCTGCAATTCTTCCGCAGATAATTTTCCGCTAACCGGTTGGCGTTGCCCGAAGAGGTAATATTTGATCTTTGGCTCCGTCCCCGAACCACGCACGGCAATCCGGGTCTTATCGGCCAGCTCGAAGATCAGCATCTTCTCCTTCGGGATGACGTCACCCTCGACGTCATGAATCGTTTCTTTTTCGAAGTCGCGGACCCCGCTGACGGCGATGCCGTCCATCTCAGGCGGAGGCTGCGCTTCATAGGAAGCCAGGAGGCGCTTGATCTTCTCCGCCCCGTCCGCGCCCTCAAAAACCATCGCACCATTCTTCTCTTCGAAATAGCCAAACTCGGCGTAGATCGTGTCCAGCAGTTCAGGAAGCGTTAGCCCGCGCGAGGTGGCGTAAGCGGCGACCTCGCAGAACATGATCGTGGCCATGTTCGCATCCTTGTCGCGCACGAAATCAGCGCCGCTGTAGCCGTAACTCTCTTCTCCGCCGAAAATGTAAAAGGAGGATCGCTCCAGCCGCAGCTGGCGTGTTTTCGCTTCGCTTAATTCGCGATAGTTTTCGATCTGACCGAGCGCGGCCTCGTACTTGGCCAGTTTGGCGCCGATATATTTGAAACCGGTGAGGGTCTCGACACAGCGCAGGTCGAATTTTTCCGCGATTGCTTTTTGCAGATCGGTGGTGACGAACGTTTTGATAATGACCCCGCGGCCCGCGTTGACCGGTGTGAGCACCTTCTGCTCAAATAGCGTGTGCGCTCGATACCAGGCGATGAGCGACCCAATCTGATTGCCAGTCAGCAGTCTCATTTCAGCGCTGTCGCGCACACGCACCGCCACGCCCATGCGATCGCAATCCGGATCGGTCGCAATCACGAGGTCGGCTTTTTCGCTCTGCGCCTGCGCCACGGCCAGCTTAAGGGCTTCCGCATTCTCCGGGTTGGGCGATTGCACAGTCGGGAAACGGCCGTCCATCACGTCCTGCGCGGCGACGACGGAAAAATGCAAACCCAGCCGCGCCAGCATTGGCTTGACTATGACCGCACCCGTCCCGTGGATCGGGGTGTAAACAATCTTCAATTCTCGGGCCTGGGCGAGAAGCTCCGGATTAAGGATCACCGTCTCCAGGCGATCCATGTAGGCGTGATCGATCTCGTCGCCTGCGCTGACTGTTTTTCCGCTGTCTTTCGTTAGAGACGCGTCCTTCTGGGCGGCAGCATTCACCTCGGCGATGATCCCGCTGGCATGCGGCTCGATTACCTGCGCCCCGTCGCTGAAGTAAACCTTGTAGCCGTTGTCTTGCGGCGGATTATGGCTGGCGGTGACGACAATCCCGGCATCCCCCCGGAGATAGCGAACGGCAAAGGAGAGCTCTGGGGTGGAGCGCGGTCCATCGAAGACTACCGCATCGCAGCCGTGCTGGTTCGCGGTTCCGGAAATAAGAGCAGTGAACTCCGCGGAAAAATGACGGGAATCGTGGGCGATCACGATCTTCGGTCGCGCCTCTTTCGCCCCGGGATTCTGAGCGCGCCATTTGTGCAGATAATTCACGAGTCCGCGGGTGGCGCGCGCCACGTTCTCGTAGTTCATCGTATTCGTGCCGACGCACGGGAACTCAGGGCGACCCAGCTTGGTCGGCGTCCCCGTCTCCGCCTTCGTCACCACTTTACCAATGGTTCGGCCGCGCAATCCGCCGGTGCCAAAAGCCAGCGTCTTGTAGAATCGGTCGTTCAATTCTTCCCACGCCCCGGCCTCGATCAGTTCCGCGACGGCGCGCTCGGCCCGTTGCGGCTCGGGTCCGGACAAAACGCGCGCAATGTTATCCGCCGCATCTGCTCGAAGCTGGCCGGAGGTGACAGCGCGTTTGATCTGTTCATTGAGCGGGTCCGCCATCGCGATCAACCATTGCGGCGGCAATATTCATTGCAAGACGTTTGCGCGTCCCTCGCGATAAATTCGATTGCCTGCCACGGGGTTCCGCGCTTAGTCCTCCGCTACCGCGCGATGAACATCCACGAATACCAAGCGAAGGAGTTACTCGACCGCTTCGGTGCGGCCACGACGCGCGGGAAGGTGGCTGCCAGTGCTACCGAAGCGCAGGAAATTGCGCGCGGAATCGCGCCGGCGGAGATCGTGGTAAAAGCACAGGTGCACGCCGGCGGCCGGGGGAAGGGGACCTTTCAGAACGGTTTCAAAGGCGGTGTCCACGTCGTCAAGACGCACGAAGCCGCGCGAGACGTGGCAGAGAAAATGTTGGGCCAGACACTCGTCACCCACCAGACCGGTGCTGAGGGCCGCGTGGTGAACAAAGTGCTGGTGGCCGAGTCGGCCGAGATCGAGCGCGAGATTTACTTTGCCATTCTGGTCGATCGCGCGACCTCCGCCCCGCTCATCGTCGCCAGCACAGAAGGCGGCGTCGAAATTGAAACCGTGGCGGATAAATCGCCGGAAAAGATTATCCGCGAAGCGGTTGATCCGCTGGCCGGATTGCAACCTTACCAGACGCGCAAGCTGGCGAAGCAACTGGGCTTCGAGTCCGGCCAAATCAAGGCGGCGGCCAAATTGTTCGATGGCCTTTACCGCACTTTCCTTGGGCTCGATTGCTCGATGGTGGAAGTGAATCCGCTGGTGCTGACGAAGAGCGGTGATGTTCTCGCGCTCGACGCGAAATTTAATTTCGATGACAACGCCCTCTTCCGTCATCCGGAGGTAGCTGCACTCCGCGATCCGGCCGAAGAAGATCCGCGCGAAGTGGAAGCGTCCAAGCACGGGCTGAATTA
>JBDTXE010000148.1:0-5812 GCA_040006335.1 Verrucomicrobiota bacterium
CGCGCCGTGATCCGGGTGAGCCTCTCGACGCTGGTCACGATTTATCTGCTCGTTTTCCTTGCAGCGGTTTTTCTCCTTTGGTTAAGTAGCGAATGGAACCGGCGGCGACGCGAACGAAAAGCTTTTCAGTATCGCCTGCGCTGCGTGATTTGCGGGATGGAGTTCGAGGATCGCACCGACGCGCTCCTGCCCCAGTGCCCGCGCTGCAGCAGCCTGAACGAACGCTCTAAATTCGAGCGCATTTAATATGGGAATGTGGATTGGCCGAAATCGCAAAGCACGGGTGACCTACGGCTTCGACGAGATCGCGCTCGTCCCTGGCAATGTCACCATTAATCCCAACGAAGTGGACACCACCTTCCGGCTCCCGCGCCGGGACGCTGAACCGCTCGCCCTGAAAATTCCGATCCTCGCCAGCGCGATGGATGGCGTGGTCGACACTCGTTTTGCCGTCGAAATGAGCAAACTAGGCGGCCTGGCCGTGCTTAATCTTGAAGGGGTTCAGACGCGCTACAAAAGCCCGGAAGAAGTCCTCGGTAAAATTATTGAAACCGATAAAGCGGGCATCACTGCCCTCCTGCAAAAGATTTATCTGGAACCGGTGCAGCCGGAGTTAATCGGGGCGCGCATTCGCCAGATCAAGGATGGAGGCGGGCTCGCCGCGGTCAGTTCCATTCCGCAGCGCGCGGCCGAATTCGGAGCGATCGCGCAGGAGGCGGGCGCGGATGTCTTTGTCGTCCAAAGTACCGTCTCCACCGTCCGCCACCTTTCTACCGAGTACAAATCGCTCGACCTGTCCAAATTCTGCCAGGAGATGCGGATCCCCGTCATCGTGGGTAACACCGTCGGCTACGATGTTACCCTCGAGATCATGGGATGCGGACCCGCCGGCGTCCTCATCGGCGTTGGTCCGGGCGCGGCCTGCACCTCGCGCGGTGTGCTCGGACTGGGTGTGCCGCAGGTGACCGCCACCGTTGATTGCGCCGCTGCCCGCGACGCTTATTTCAAAAGAACTTCGCGCTATGTTCCGATTATTACGGACGGCGGGATGAGCAAGGGCGGGGATGTCTGCAAGGCTTTGGCCTGCGGGGCGGACGCCGTCATGGTCGGGAGCGCTTTCGCCAAAGCACACGAGGCGCCGGGTAACGGGTATCACTGGGGCATGGCGACGCCGCACGCCAATCTCCCGCGCGGGACGCGAATCAAGGTCGGCGCCACTGGCTCGCTTCGGCAGATCCTTTTCGGCCCGGCCGAAGTGGACGATGGCAGCCAGAATCTGGTGGGCGCCATTACTACCTGCATGGGGAACGTCGGCGCGCGCGATCTCGCCGAGTTTCAACAAACGGAAATCATCATCGCTCCTTCGATCAAGACCGAAGGAAAGTTGTTCCAGACGGTGCAGAGCGTCGGCATGGGGACGCGCTAGCCGCAGGCCGCTCGTGACTAGCGCAACGCCTTAAGTATGATGGGGCGCTCACTTCGCCCGCTCGTTTTACTCCTCGCTCATGAATAATCGTCGCGTCGTTATCACCGGAATGGGCGTCATTACACCCATAGGGAACGACCTCGAAACCTTCTGGCGCAACGCTCTGAATGGTGTCTCGGGCGTCCGCCCCATCACCGCCTTTGACACCACCGCCTTCGACTGCCGCATCGGGGCCGATGTGCGTGACTTCGAGCCCAAACAATATTTCAATAATCCGAAGGACGTCCGGCGGGCGGACCGTTTCGCTCATCTCTCCATGGCGGCGGCGAAAATGGCCATGTCCGACTCGGGATTGAACGTCGGCGAAAGCAATCCGGATCGCATCGGCGTGCTCGTGAGCAGCGGCATCGGCGGACTGAAGACGCTGGAAGATCAGCACACCGTCCTCATGACCAAAGGACCGCAGCGCGTTTCCGCCTTCACCATCCCCATGCTCATCAGCAACATGGCGAGCGGGCTGATTTCGATGGAGTTAGGAATGCGCGGGCCGAACATGTGCATCGTCACCGCCTGCGCCACCTCCAACAACGCCATCGGCGAATCGTGGCGCATGATTAAGTTTGGCGATGCCGACGTCTTTCTCGCGGGCGGTTCGGAAGCGGCCATCATCCCGATCGGGCTCGCCGGCTTCGGCGCCATGAAAGCCCTCAGCACCCGGAATGACGATCCGGAGCACGCCTCTCGCCCCTGGGATCGAGACCGGGACGGCTTCGTCATGGCAGAAGGCGCGGGCGTGCTCGTCGTGGAAGAGCTGGAACATGCGCGCAAGCGTGGCGCAAAAATCTATTGCGAGCTGGTCGGCTACGGTCTGAGCGCCGATGCCTACCACATGACCGCACCGCCGCCGGATGGCAGTGGCGCCGCACGCGCGATGAAGCTCGCCCTCGATCACGCGCAGATCCCGGTGAACGACGTCGATTACATCAACGCCCATGCTACTTCCACCGGCCTGGGCGATCTTGCCGAAACGCGCGCGATCAAGTCCGTCTTCGGTGAACAGGCGAAAAGCATTTCGATCAGCTCCACCAAGTCGATGACCGGCCACCTCCTCGGTGGTGCCGGCGCGGTGGAGATGGCGGCTTGCGCGCTCGCGATTCGCGATAGCGTCATTCCACCCACGATCAATCTCGAGAATCCCGACGAGGAATGCGACCTCGACTACACCCCGAAGGAAGCGAAGGAGAAAAAAGTCCGCGTCGCCGTCAACAACTCCTTCGGCTTCGGCGGCCACAACGCCACCCTCGTCGTGCGCGAATTCAGCAGCTAAAACATTCGCTCGGCAGAACGCCTCCTGCTAACGACTCCTGTACTTCTTCCACCACGAACATTTTGACGCTTTTGTGGTCACGGCAGAAGGAGTCTGCCAGAGGGATTTCATTAGCGACGAATCTCGATCCGACTCAGGATAGGCGTTTGCCGGCAAGGACCAGCGGCAGGGCGCGTCGCGTAGGGGAGGGTCATACGCTGCGGACTCGATCCGGCGCAGCGTGGTGGCGAGAGGCGCCCGCCAGCGCGACATCTTCTCCGCCGCCAACGCCAGAATATTTAGCTCCTTCGCTCCTCCGAAAATATTTGTTGGCTGACCGCGATAGTTCGCAAGGTTGAAAGGATCCGCCGCGTGCCAGAAAAGACAATAGTTCGCGGCGGCGAAGAGCCCGTAGATCTGGGTAAAGTTACGCGCGCTCGTCTGTTCGAAATAGATCGCCGGCCGGTGTCTCTCCATCGTTGCGGTCGCGCCAGACAATACCTCCAGCTCCATCGCCTCGACGTCGATCTTGATCAGGTCACAACGAGGCAGATTGAGATCATCCACACATAGGTGAGGAACGGGGAGTCGCACCGAGGTTTCATCTCCCTTGAGATGATCAGGCGAAGAAAAATTTGAGATCGCGAGATTCGAGCCTTCCCATCTCCGGACCACGGGGAGGAATTGGAGGCTGCTCTGCTGGCCGAGAACCGCGCGGAGAGAGTGGACCTGCGCGAGGTCGTTCAAACCCAGGTTGAGAACGAGCAGGCGAAAGGCTTCTTCCTGCGCATCGATGGCGAGCACATAGCCATCTGGTCCGACGAGCCGCCCGAAGGCCAGGGCATGGGTTCCAATGTTCGCTCCGAGGTCGAGAACAACGCCACCTGAAGGGATCAGGCTGGAGAGAAGATAAATTTCTTCCTCTGCCCATTCCCCATAAAGCCGCAGCGACCGCCCGATCAGCTGGTCGTGCGCGTGATGGCAGAGTAACCCGTGCCGCGTTTGATAAACGACGATTCCTTCGTCCAGCGGCGGCGATTCCATGCCAGTTGCAGAGCAATGAATGCAAGCGGGGTAGCTTGTCCATCTACCCGAACGACCCATCGGGTCTTCCATCCGCTCTTGAGTGCACCACCCCCCCGCAACTAAGCATTCCTGTCCGCCACGGGACGGACTCGCCATGGACAGCCTGCCGGTCTTCGCCTCTTAAACCTGATCGGTGAAGAGCGGTACTGCCGAAATGTCCGAGGCGTCGAAGCTGAAGCCGTGGCCATCCTTTTGCAGCGATTTCAACAGCTGCGCCACCTGCTGCGCGGCACTGGTGGAATAAAAGCGCACCAGCCCCACCGTGGAGCGCGGTCCGAAGACGGTGATCATGATGGTTTCGTCGTCCACCGAATTCATGAAGATGTGGCTGCCATTGCCCTGATGGTAGAGCGCGTTGAATTCCACTTCGCCGATCCGCTTGGCCAGCTCGCGCGTCGCGGCGAAAGAACCCGCCGCCAGCGCCGCGATAATGGTCACGTCCATTACCGCCATGTCGCCGAATTGGGAAATGACGTTGCCGCCGCGATCGATCACGACCGTAAGCTCGGCTTCGGCTTTCTTCAGAAAATCTGCCAGGACGCCATCCAGGGTGGCGACGTCGTCGATGGTCAGGACCGGGATCGCGTTCATGCTTTCACGCCCTGCGGCGAGACGGGTGAGCGCGGCGCAGGATCGCTCGAGGCGACGACTGCGGCAGCCGGGTTGCGCGTGGTGGTGGAGTCGCTTTGCTTGCTGAACTTGTGCAGCAGAATTTGTGAGACCGCGTTGAGCGTGGCGAAAACATTCTGTCCCGTGCTGGAGACGACCTCGTAGCTTTGGACGCGCTTCTTCCGATTGTTCAGCACGTATTCGAGGTAGTTCACCGGCGCCGTGTTCGGCAGATCCCGTTTGTTGTACTGCAGGATGTAAGGAACGTCGTCGAGCGACATGTTCTGCTTGGCCAGATTGTCTTCCAGATTCTTGAAGCTCTCGACGTTTTCCTCCATCTTTTCCCACTGCGAATCCGCCACGAAGACCATGCCGTCGACACTTCGAAGCACGAGCTGCCGGGTGGCATTGTAGATTACCTGGCCGGGGACGGTGTAGAGCTGGAACTTGGTCACGAAGCCTTTGATCACCACGGCGTTGAGCGGAAGAAAATCGAAGAAGAGAGTGCGATCCGCCGCGGTCGCTAACGAAACCAAGTCACCGCGATTCTGCGGATTAATCCGCTGGTGAATGTACCCGAGATTGGTCGTCTTTCCGCAAAGCGCCGGGCCGTAGTAAACGATTTTGAATTGTATCTCCCGACTGGCGTAATTAATGATCGACATGCATGGTCTCCGGTTGCGCGTAGGTGCGTGAAAGTTCCTGCGTGATGCTGGCCAGCTCAGTTCTGCTCGCGGCAGGAAGTTCGGCGGCGGTGTGCACTGCGGTCAGGCAAATGTTGCCCGCGGTAAAAAATGTCACCGGCGTTTTCTCGCCGTGAACGGTCAGGCAGGTCAAAGCTCCCAGTTGAGTTTCCAGCATGTGTTTCCCCAGCTTCTGGAGCATCGTTGGTGCCACTGCGCTTAAACCATCGATCTGCAGCTCATCGGGCACGTTCCCGGCGATCGCCAGGCCATCGGTGAAAGTCACATTGCAGAAAGCAACGCCATTGAGCTGGCAGGCTTTCGCCACCGCAGCCTTTGCGTCGAATTCCGATGTCTCGGCGTTTTCGTTTTTGCCGTTGCTTTGGTCGGCCTTGCCCGCCCGGAAGAGCTCCGTCACCTCGCCCACCTCGCGTGGAATGCTAATGCCGGCGATGTCGATCCGATCGCCGCTCTCCTTCTTCGCTGCCGGGACATCCTGCGTCAGGGAAACGGGTGCTCTCTCACTGGCGGTCTCGCCGCCAGCAGCAGACCCGCCCGTTTCGCGTGATTGCTGGAATCGGGCCGCGTCTTCCTCCGCCTTCTTGGAAAACGGCGTCTCGAAGACCTCATCCTGCTCTTCTTCTTCCTGGTCCGGGCGCATCTCCAGCGCGTTCCCCGGCAGATTCATCAGCACATCGGGCA
>JBDTXE010000149.1:0-5791 GCA_040006335.1 Verrucomicrobiota bacterium
ATGGCGACAACCAAGAAGGTGCCGTGGGACAAGCCGGCGCCGAAGAAGAGCCGTCCCACCAAGCTGACCTCTAAGAGCAAGGCAGGAGCGAAAGCGGCAGCGACGAGAGCCGGTCGGCCATACCCGAGTCTGGTGGATAATATGAACGCGGCCAAAAAGCAGCGCGCCTCCAGATCACCGCGGAAGTCCAAGAGCTAATCTTATGGATTCGATTAACAAAAATCAGACGGAAGAAATCGACGGGATTTGATTGGCCAGGAAGCGGTCGCCAAAATTAAAGAGTTAGTCGACGAGGCGCAGACCTGTTTTCTCTGTACCGCTAGTCCAATGGGAGGTTCCACCGGCGCGCGCCCGATGAGTGTGCAAAAAGTGGACGAGGAAGGAAATCTCTGGTTCCTGAGCGCGAACGACAGCCACAAGAACGCCGAGATCGAGCGCGATCCGTCAGTGCAATTGTATTTTCAAGGCTCGGCCCATTCCGATTTCTTGATGCTGAGCGGGAAGGCGACCATTTCTCGCGACAAAGCCAAGATCAAGAGCTTTGGGACCCGATCGTGAAAACGTGGTTTACCGAGGGCGTGGACGATCCCCGCATCACCGTGATCAAGGTCGCGCCGGTGCAGGGATACTATTGGGATACCAAGCACGGCATGGCCGTGGCGGGCGTGAAGATGTTGATCGGCGCGGCGCTAGGGAAAACTCTGGACGATTCGATCGAAGGTACGCTCCGGCTGCGCTAGCGCCTGGTTCCCGCGCCGCGTTGGTCGGTCAGACGGACAAACCGCTCCGAGACTCGCGCGACGACCAGGCCCAGCTTGGTGATCGTGGTCTCGTTTGCCACCGTGCGACCATCGGGCTGCAGAATCATCGTCTGGCTCAGGCGAACATTCGTTAGCGGGTTGCCAGATGAGAGCGCGAGCAGAAAGTTCCAGCGAAAGGTATTCCCATGCGCTTCTCCCCGGGCACTTCCTACCATGTCGTTTGCGGTTGCTTCAAAATGATGAGCATCCAGCCGGCCGATCCGCCAGGAGCGATGCTGCCGCTTCCCGTCGCTGAACTGAAGGTCTTGCTCCAAATCAAGCAGGCCAGCGTGAAAGCGGCCAACGGTGGACGTTTCCACTTTCACCGATGACCCCGTCACATATTTCATTACGCCAGTGGAATGCGCTCGCCCGGTAAAAAACACGACCGGATCAAAGACCGGCTTCTCTCGGGCCGCCGCCGGCGCCCCAGCCGCGCGTCCTGTCAGCAGCAGCATAGCGACGCAAGTGATCTCGGGAAAAATGCGCATCATGAGAAGTTCGAGAATCGACGCGGTCGCAGATGCCGGAATGTCGCTTTAATCGGGAGCACCGGTCAGATTATGTCGGAAGCTTGAGCGCATGGCCCGCTCGGTTTACAAGACAGGCTATCGCATGCCTATCCGCATTCTCGTTACCGGTGGAACCTTCGATAAGGAATATAATGAGCGCACCGGGCAACTCTTCTTCAAAGACACCCACCTCGCCGAGATGCTGCGGCTCGGACGCTCGCGCGTGCAGGTAAACATCCGCACCGTCATGATGATCGACAGCCTCGAGATGACTGAGGCTGATCGCGCCCTCATCGTGCAGAATTGCGTGCAGGCTCCGGAGGATCGCCTCGTCATCACCCATGGGACAGATACCATGACTGAAACCGCCGCGGCCATCGCCACTGCGGTGCAGGACAAAATCATTGTCCTGACCGGCGCGATGATTCCCTATGCCTTCGGCAGCTCGGACGGGCTTTTTAATCTCGGGAGCGCGCTCTCTTTCGTGCAGATCCTTCCGGCCGGGGTCTACATCGCGATGAACGGAAAATGTTTTCCGTGGGAGCGCGTGCGCAAGAATAAGGACCGGGGCGAGTTCGAAGAAATTCCCTGAGCGCCTGACGTAAGCGCAGGTTTCCCGCACGACTTCGTCAATCCTTTCTTGCTGGTGGTTGTCCATCCGCGACCTCGGTTTAAGAATAAGCATGAGCTTTCTCAGCCTCGAACAACTTCCTCTTGTCGGCATGTCTCATGAGTTCATCGGCGAGAAACAAAACGCACCCTTCTCGGCCTACGTCGTCACCGCCAAGCCCGGCCAGGGCCCGGCGCTACACACTCACCCTTACGTCGAAGTTGCCTTTACCATCGACGGCCATGCCACCATCACCGTCGGTGAGGAAACGCGCGAGGTGCATGCCGGCGGCATCGTCGTGATTCCGGCGAATACGCCGCATCGCTTCGTCAACTCCGGCACGACGGAGCTGCGACAGATCGATATCCACGCCAGCCCGCGTTTCATTCAAACCAATCTTCCCTGATTCAAAAGCTGGCCGGCCTTGCCCAAACAGAGACTCGCCTGTCCCGCGCACCCACTCTATTCTTCCATCTCCTTATGAATTTCTCACTCGCTCGCGTTCTTCTTTTTTCTCTCGCCGCTGCCTCCGCGCAAGCCAAGCCGATCGCGCTGGTCGGCGGTCGCCTGATCGATGGCTTCGGCGGTCATCCGTTAGCGAACAGCATTATCCTGATTGAGAACGAGCGCGTCACCGCGATCGGCCAGGTGGGAATCATGGCGGTGCCCCCGGACGCCGAAGTAATTTCCACCGAGGGCATGGACGTGCTGCCCGGTCTCTGGGATTGCCACGTCCACACCATGCTGCTCGGTCACAGCGATTACGAGCATTGGGACAAGACTTATCCCGCGCGCCTTGGCAGCGAAGTGATGCCGGCGGCCGCAAAGCAACTCCTCATGGCGGGAATCACGAGCGCGCGCGATCTCGGCGGTCCGCTCAAGGAAAGCATCGATGTCCGCGATCGCATTAATCGCGGCGAGATCCCCGGGCCGACGCTCTATGTCGCCGGACCTTTCATTCAACATGAGCCGTATCCTGGCACCGAGGCTTTTCGCTGGGGCGTGAAAGGCGCGGCCGACGGCAAAGCCAAGGTAAAACAGCTCGCCGACGCCGGCGTTAACATTATCAAGCTGATCGATCAGGACCAGATGACGCCGGAGGAAGTAAAGGCGGTGGTCGACGAAGCCCACGCGCACAAACTACCGGTTGTCGCCCACGCGCACCGCCCCGAGGAGATTCGCCGCGGGCTGGCGGCCGGCGCGGATTGCTTCGAACACACCGGCTTGGCCGCGGCGCCCGGTTATCCGGAGGATGTGCTCCAGGCTTTGCACGAACGCACCGCGAAGATGAGTCTCGGGCCGCTTTTTTGGTGCCCCACCATCGAAGGTTTCCTTAACTACGAATCGTTAGTCGAGAACCCGGAGCAGCTCGACGACCCCGCGGCCTACGATGGAGTGCCGGCCGATATCGCCGAGGACATCAAGAAATCTGTCGCCCATCCCAACCAGCTCGCCTATTACCAGATCACACCGGCGCGGGCCAAGACGGTCCGAAACAAGTTCAAGCAACTCCAGGAGTCAGGCGTGGTCATGCTCATCGGCACCGACAGCGGCATCCCGATGAAGTTTCATAACAGCTCGACCTGGCACGAGCTTGACGCCTGGACGAACAAGCTCGGGGTCGATGCCATGACGACACTCCGCGCCGCCACCTACTGGCCCGCGGTGATGATGAAGGTGGACAAGGATTACGGTTCGATCAGCCCGGGCAAGTTTGCCGACATCATCGCGGTCAAAGGCGACGTCCTGCAGCACATCGATCTGCTGCAGCGCGTGGATCTGATCATCAAGCACGGCCGGCGCTTCAAGTAGCAAAGCGCCTCTCGCCGTTTACTCTTTCATCGTCCCAAGGTGGCCCTCGTAGCTTTCCACTAAGGCGAGAATTTTCGTCTGAAATTGGTCCTGCGCCGAGTAGAGGTCTCCGATCGGGCCCGAGAAATCCTTCTGCTTGAGCTCTTCCTCGATCTCCAGCGTAAGCCCGGCCAGCGTCTCGATATTGGCGCGCGAGTGAAACTCCATCTCCTTCAATTTGGAGAGGACTGCCTGAGATTTGGCCAAATCAGCTGGAGGGGCTGGCGGCGTTTCCGGAGCCTCGCTCTCTTTCGCTTCAGCCTGCTCTTTCTTAGGCTTCGACTCCGTCTCGGCCTTCTCGTGTTGATGCTCCTTCTCCTGTTTTACCTTTTTATCGTGGGCGACATTTCTTGGGTCGGACATCCCCCAGCATACACCTCTGGCTGAGATCACGCCCGCCCGATCTGCCACGAGAGGCGGACGAGCGGCTAGAGGGAGAGCTAGCTGAACCCGAGGCTGGGCAGAACTAGAACACCCCCAGCACTTTCAGCAGAATCACGACCACGACGATAACACCGATGATGTAGAAGATATTTCGATTCATTCGAGATCGTGGCTATCAGCCCAAAACGCGAAGAGCGAGACCTTTCGTCAAAAATATCGCGCCGCAGACGAATTAAGAATTCACTAGGAACGCCACCGCCAGGGTGGTTTAATAGTTTTGATGCCGTCAGCAACAAATCAACGCGCCCACCGTTTAATTGCCGGCATGCAAACAACCCGTTTTTTCTCGATGGCGGCACTGGCGCTGATCGGTCTGGCCGCGATGGGAGAGGTAGAGGCTCAAGCCGACTCCACTCCTCCGGCAGCGCCGACCGGCGTCTCCGCCATGACTTCTTCCTCCGGTATCGCGCTCGATTGGACAGACAATGCGGAAAACGACCTCGCTGGTTATGATGTCTACCGCTCCGAAAATTCCGCCGGCCCCTACAACAAGCTCAACTCCACTCTGCTGAACGGGTCCTCGTATTTCGACGCGGCCGCTACGCCCGGGATCATTTCCTACTACACCGTTTTCGCGCTGGATAATTCTGGTAATATTTCCCCGCCTGCCGCGATCAGCGCCGGCCGGCCTTTCGACACCATCAAATGGAGCAGCGCTGCGCCGACGTCATTGAAGCGCGATGAGGGCTTCGGCGCTTTTGTGAACGGGAAACTCTACACTTTCGGCGGCTACTACGGTGATCCGAATTTCACTCCCACCCGGCGCGCGGACGTGTTTGACCCGGCAACCGATGCCTGGACGCAACTGAGAGATCTGCCGAAAGGACTCTCGCATGTCGGCGTGGCGGTCTCGGGCGATTTAATTTACCTGGCGGGCGGTTATCCGGCGCAGATCGATGGCACGGGTCAAAACTTTTCCAACGCAGCGGTTTATCGCTATAACACTTTAACAAACAAATACAGCACGATCCCGCACCTGCCCATCGCGCGCGCCGGTGGCGCTCTCGTCTGTCTCGATCGGACGCTTCATTATTTCGGCGGCTCCGATCGTAATCGGAAGGATTCCGGCACGCATTGGGCGTTCAATCTCGACACCGGCACGGCCTGGGTCACGCTGGCGCCGATGCCAACGCCCCGCAATCATCTTGGCGGCGCCGCTCTCAATGGCAAAGTCTATGCGGTTGGCGGTCAAAGCGGACAGGATGCCGCAGCCATTTATCGCAGCAATGTGGACGCCTACGACCCGGCGACAGATACCTGGTCGCCGGTGGCCAGCCTCCCTCAGCCGCGCTCGCATCATAACGCCTCCACGTTCGAGATGGGCGGCCGAATCATCGCGGTCGGCGGCGAATCCGCCTACAGCGGTGCCCGGCTTGCGAACGTGACCGCCTATGACCCGGCGACGAACCTTTGGACCGAGCTCACTCCCCTGCCCGTCAAACGAACCGCTGGGATTGCGGGCGCTACGGGCGGCGTGATCTATCAGACGACCGGCAGCCAGTCGACGACGACCTATAAAGGTGTCCCGGTCGCGCCGTAACGGCTGGTTAATCCTCCCGCGCCCGACCACTCCT
>JBDTXE010000150.1:0-5782 GCA_040006335.1 Verrucomicrobiota bacterium
AGAATACGGCGGCCCCTTGAACCATATCTGGAAGACTAAGTGCAAACGACTGTGAAGTTGCCAAATTGGATAAAGAAAGAAAAGTAAAAAGTGCTGAATAAATGTTCTGGGGGGTCCTCTGCGCTGGAGGTTATCTGACATAAGTCAAAGCTACGACGTTTCTTAAGTTAGTTTGAAGGAGTGTATCTCCGCGGCGAACCAGGAGGGATCGTCACTCACTTGACTGAATCTGAGAGCCGTTCGTCGTTACTCTATTCCATCAACTACCCGACGGTTTGTCTGACGGCGACAAAAAGCGGCTGATTTATTGAAGACGGTTCCCGCGCTCTTCTCGCTCAAACGCGTCTGTCCTTCCTCATCGCGCGCTTCGATCCTACATTCTTCTTAAACCGTGAACAAACTTCTGCCGCGAATCCGCGACGTCCTGGTTCTTACCGCGGAGGAAAAGCGTGTGGTCGGGTTCATCGTGCTAATGATTCTTCTCGGGGTGGGAGTGAAAGAGTATCGCAAGCGTCATCCGCCAGTGGCTGTTCCCGCATACTTGCAGAAGGATCGCGGAATGCGCCGCCTTTTGGAAGATAGTGGAAGAAAGCCTGATGCTTCGATCTCTGCCAGCACTCCTCGCCGATCAAAAACGCGAAGCTCGCGGGGGAAAGAAAAGACGGCCCCTTCTCCTACTCTAATACCCAATCCCTCCGCAGCCCCGCAGACCGAGAACGATGAAAGTGAAGACGGCCAGCAGCAGCAGCCCTGAGTTTTACCTGGTTGTCATCGCGTGCTCAGCCGGTCAGTAACGACCGATCAATATCAGCGATCGTGGTGCAACCGCAGAGCAACATGGCTTCGTCCAGCTCGCGGCGGAGAATTTGTAAAACGCGGCTCGCTCCCTCTTTTCCTCCGACGGCTAATCCCCAGAGAATCGGCCGGCCGACCAGCACGGCGCGCGCGCCGAGCGCGATCGCCTTGAGCACATCGGTGCCGCGACGAATCCCTCCATCGACGTAAATCTCGCAACGGTCTCCGACCGCGTCCACGACCCGCGGCAACACTTCGCTCGTTGCCGGAGCGGTATCGAGCTGACGGCCGCCGTGGTTGGAGACGACAACGGCTTTTGCGCCGTGCTCGGCCGAGCGGCGAGCGTCCTCTCCACGGCAAACACCTTTCACGACCACCGGTAAACTTGTCGCGCCACAGAGCCAATCGAGATCTTCGAAACTCAGATCGCTTTTGAAATTGTTTTTGACGTAGGCGGCGAGGCCTGAGCCCGAGACGGCTGGCACTCTACCCTTCCCGCGTGGCGCCATGTTCTCCACCGCCAATCCTTCCGGCAGATGAAAATTATTCCGCGCATCGCGCTCGCGCGTTCCGAGCCCGGGCGCATCGACGGTGAGAACGATTGCTTGCGCACCAGCCGCTTCCGCTCGCTGCACCAGTTCCGCCGTCAAACCGCGATCCTTATAAACATAGAGCTGAAACCAGCGCGGGCTGCCCGCGACTGCGAAAACCGCTTCCATCGCCGTGTTTGAGAGCGAACTAAGGACGAACAACGTCCCAGCCGCTTTCGCCGCCTGGGCGGTCGCCATTTCGCCACTCGCGCAGGCCAGCTTGTGAAACGCGGTCGGGCCCACCGCGACCGGCATCGAAATGGTACGACCAAGAACCTTTGTTGCCAGCTCGCGATCTTTCACGCCCGCGAGGACGCGGTAGAAAAGTTTCAGCCGCTCCCAGCCCGCGGTATTTTCGCGCAGGGTAATCTCATCCAAAGCCCCGCCTTCATAATAATCCCTGATCTCCGGCGGCAGGACCTGCCGCGCCGCTTGTGCGTAATCGGAAATGTTCAGCAGATCACTGGCAGACACCTGTCAATAGTTCGATAAAATGCCCGATCTGTCGAAGCAGATCGCGGCGGCGCAACGCTTGAGCTTTTTATCACGTCAACATCTCGTCCCACCTTTGTATGAAAAACATCGCGCCTCCGGTTCTCGCCGTCGAAAGCATCCGGGACCGCTTTCCCGCTTTGCAACGTAAGCAGAACGGTCGGGCGGTCGCCTATTTTGATGGGCCGGGCGGCACCCAGGTTCCGCGCGAGGTCATTGCTGCGATCGTCGATTATCTCTCATCTCATAACGCAAACACGCACTGGGCGTATCCCAGCAGCATCGAGACCGACGAAATCATCGCTCAGGCGCGCGGCGCCCTGGCCGAGTTCATCAGCGCACAACCGAGTGAGATAGTCTTCGGCGCGAATATGACCACGCTCACGTTTCATCTCGCCCGGGCTTTGGGACGCGATTGGGGACCCGGCGACGAGATTGTGATCACGGAGCTGGATCATCATGCCAATGTCGCGCCTTGGCGTGCCTTGGAGAAAGAGCGTGGCATCACCATCCGGATCGCTCGGATACTTCCGGAGAAGGGCCAACTCGATTGGGAGGATTTCGAGCGCCAGCTGAACCCGCGCACCAGAATTGTTGCCGTAGGGGCGGCATCGAACGCGCTGGGCACCATTACGGATGTGCGCCGTGCCGCCGCAGCGGCGCATGCGGTAGGCGCATTGGTCTTCGTCGACGCGGTCCATTATGCCCCGCATCGATTGGTCGACGTGCGCGAGATCGACTGCGATTTCCTGAGTTGCTCCTCCTACAAATTCTACGGTCCGCACCTGGGCGTGCTCTACGGCCGCGAGCATTTGCTGGCGCAAGTCGATTTTCCGAAATTGCTTCCAGCTCCTGATGGTCCGCCGGAGCGCGCCGAGACCGGGACGCAAAACCACGAAGGGATCGCGGGCGCGGCCGCGGCGATCGAGTTTCTCGCCTCTCTCGCCGAAGGAGACACACGGCGCCAGCGCCTGGCGAGTGCATACGCGGAGTTGCACACCCGCGGCGCCGCTCTGCTGAAGCAGCTCTGGGAGGGCCTTGCGGCCATCGACCACGTCCGGCTGTTTGGCCCGCCGCCGGAAGCACTGCGGACTCCGACCGTGGCTTTCACCATCGCGGGCATTTCGCCGGCGGAAGCCGCGACTCGACTGGCCGAACGGGGATTGTATCTTTCGCACGGCGACTTCTATGCCGCCACGGTGATCGACCGGCTCGGTCTGGCGCCGGAAGGACTGATCCGCGCGGGGTGTTCCTGTTACACCACCAGCAACGAAATCGAACGCTTACTCTCCGCCGTGCAGGATGTCTCGCATGGACCGACCGGCCAGCCAACGCCAGTTCTAGCTAACGAAACGCAGCCGAACTAGGCCACGGCGACGTGCGGTCTCATCACCGCCGCCAATGGTTTGCGCAGGAGCGAATTCTTCGCATCCAGTTCGCACGTCCGCAGGTGCCGGTTGGAGATGAACCAGATTTCGTCCCGATCGTTGGAGAGAATGAAGAAAGCTTCCGCACTCTCGGCGAGGGAGAAGCATCCCAAAACCCGGTAGGCCGTCCGCGTGTTAAAACCATGATTCAATGGCCTGGGGGCTGGCGCCAGGGCTGCTTCCAACTGCTCGATTCTGACGAAAAGGCCGTCCTGCACGTAGATCATATTTTCTCCTCAAGAGTTCGCCTCCCATGCGCCCCTCAGATGCATTGTCCGGATCGATGGGCGACGTCCGAGGAGCCCGCACCGACGCCGCAGACTCCAGCGCCGGATCGAGCGGGGCGACGCGCGCAGCCGCTCGTCCCTCGGGGCGCACCGGTTTAGCTCCGACTCATGAAATTCATTCATCTACCCCGAAAAGTTGCTGCGCCAGCACCATTCCGATGGCCATGGCCGGGACGAACATGAGTGCTCCGAGCGAGGCCCGCCCAAATGCGCCGGCGATGAAAATCAAAAGCAGTCGCGCGTTCATCGCGCAAGCTGATTCCAAGCCCCAGGCCGTGACCATCGCCACGCCTACGAAAATCAGGGTCGCGACGATGGAATCCTTTGGGCTCCTCCCCACCCGCAAACACCAGGGCCGCTCGTGCAGCCGCCGAGTCTTGTTCGACATCCAACGAGCAATCCCGCCATCGCCATGATCCATAAGGGACGCATGGGACGAGAAAGCGCCGCGTGATCTGAAACGACAAAACTTACCGCCGCACCTGCGATTAGTCCGAGCAGGAAGATTGATCCTCCAGAATTTATCCGGTGTCGTCGAGACCATCAGCCTCCCAATGATGCCGGAGATCCCCGGAATTTTCCGGCTCACCACCGTTGCGAGCACACTGGCCAAACCGATCATCGTTCCTCCGATCAGAGCAAAGATAAAGTCGGCTCGCACTCTCAGCGCCTAACCCACGCGCATGAAAATTTCAATCACTCCGCGACCGCACGTTCGCCTTCTACGATTTGCGATAATGATCGACGACAGGATACGAGCGGGCGACCATGCCGAAAATCAACGCGGCGATCAAAGCAAACGCAGCGAAGAAGAACATTTGCATCGCGGTCACACCGAAGCCGATGGAGGTGATGAAGTTCGTCACCGCGTTGTTTTTTACGCCCGCATTCACGATCAAAACCCAGAGATTCCCGATCGTGACCGAGAGACTCCAGAAGGCCATGATGGCACTCTTCATCGAAAGCGGCGCCTGGCTGTAGGCGAATTCCAGCCCGGTCGCGGAGACGAGCACCTCGCCGATGGTGAGCAAGGCGTAGGGCAGCACTTGCCAGGTGATGGCGAACGCCGTGCCGCGATCCAAAACCAGTTGCATCGCGCCGACGACGATCCAGGCCAGCCCGGAGAATGCGATCCCGGCCGTCATGCGGCGGAGCGCGGTCGGTTCATAACCGAAGCGGCGCAGGGCCGGATAAAGCACGAGATTGTTGAACGGGATAAGCAGCATCACCAGCGCGGGATTCAACGCCTGCATTTGCGATGGCTGAAACCAATTTGGCTTTTGCATCGCGTCGGCTTGCAACACCCACGTCGACGCTTTTTGATCGAAGAGCGACCAGAACGGTGTGACCAGCGCGAAGAGGACGAGGACGCGCAGCACCGAGCGCACGCCCGCAATCGCTTCGTCCGAATGCCGGCCGCGCACGGCTTCGAGTTGCGTCCAAACCCCCGCACCGCCAAACGCAATAACGCCGACGAGCGCGAGGCACGCCGCGATGACGAAACCAAACTGCGGGATGAGGAGGAATGATCCGAGCGCCGAGATGGCGGCGATGCTTGCGAGCACTCGACCGCGCGCTCCCGACGCGATCGCGCTCCGGCAAACGTGAAGAAACGAATCGGGATTCGGCGGCGCCGGCGGCACCATGACGTAGCGGTGGCGGCCCAGCCACAAGACCACCGTCGAAATAAACATCAGCACGCCGGGCACGCCGAAGGCGAAAGCCGGCCCGAGGCTACGCAGAAAAATCGGCATGAGAAGTGAGGCGAAAAACGAGCCGAAGTTGATGATCCAGTAGAAGGAATCGAAAACGACTTTCGCGCGATGTTTGTTCGTCTGATCGAATTGATCGCCAACAAACGCGGCAACACACGGTTTGATCCCACCCGAGCCGAGCGCGATGAGCCCGAGGCCGACGTAGAAACCGGTGCGGTTCGTCACGAACATAGCCAGGCAGGCCTGACCGGCGCAATAAACCAGACTCAGCCAGAAGATGGTGTGGTATTTCCCGAAGAACCGATCGGCCAGCCAGCCGCCGAGAAGCGGGAAAAAGTAGACGCCGATGACGAAAGTGTGAAAGACATCCTTGGCCGCGCTCGCGCGGTCGCTCTCCGGCAAGTAGGTGAGCAGCGATGAAACAAGAAAAACGGTCAGGATGTTGCGCATCCCGTAGAAGCTGAAGCGCTCGCAAC
>JBDTXE010000151.1:0-5684 GCA_040006335.1 Verrucomicrobiota bacterium
CCATTCTTCTTCACGGCACCGCGTGAAACCAGGTTCTGGAGCTTTTCGTAAGCGCGCAGCCGGAGCATTTCCTCGCCACCGCTGGCCGCATTTCGAGCCCTGAGATTCTCGTGAACAATATCGAAGAGCTGCTTGAACTCGAAAGAGGCTCGGCGGGAAAGCACTGCCACGAGTTCCTCCGTCACAAGATCGGGAACCCGGCGGGAAAATGCGTTTTTCTTAAGAATAGCCATAGAAACGGAACAGTAGCACGTTTAGCCGGTTTAGCAGCATAATTCTGGCTGGAATCGGCCCTCTGTTGGACGGATGGCCTCCAAGGAGAAATTAAGGGGGAGAGACGGACGGGCTGGCGAGCGGGATCGGCGGCGGGGTGGCGGGTGTTGCGGCCAAAAATGCGCCTACCAAGATCAACGGGGCCAGGGTGATACTTCCGATCGACTCCAGGCGGGAGCCACCGTTGCCGTAAGTCTGCGAGACATAGGTGGGTCCGACCAAGTCTCGAATCGAATCAGCCGGGGGGAGCTTGCCGGGGTCTAACCAGTTTCTCGATTGTTGGGGGAGAAAGGCGGCCCCAAATTGCCAGACCGGTCGCCACATGGCATCGAAGCGCTGGTAGGCCAAGCCCAAGTCGAGGTATGCGAACAACTGCTGTGGTTCGGGCAGCTGCTGAGTCGTAGCGTGGAACTGCGGAGTCTGGACGAGGCCGGGTGGTGCGGGCGTGGCTTCAATGACCCGATCGACGCTGGCCGCATCAAGGCCGAAAACCAGTTTTTCATTTGTCACGGCAATGGCGGGATTCACCCCCCACGGGAGACTGGTGAGGGGGAGATGGTAATAGACCGCTTTGTGATGGACGGTGGCCGACCAGGCATATGAGCCCGCGAGAAGTGCCAGCACCTTCCTGGCTTCGTCAGGTTGCCGCACTTTTAGCGTGGCTAGAATAGCGGGAAGACGCGCGCCTGCCGGCCATTCCAAGGAAAGGGACGCTTCCTGTCCGAAGGCGGCTTCCAGCGATTCGGGGGCGAGGCCAGGGGTCCTGAGCAAGTCTTCAAGCTTTCCTTTTCTGAAGATGGTGCCGGACTGCAGCATCCGCGGAAGATCAACCAAGGCGGAAAGGTAAAGGAGAGTATCCGTCGAAGCGAGAGGAAGGGTGGCTCTTTCCACTTTGCCGTCACCCGACAGAGGCATTAAAGCGAAAGCCACTTCATGGACTTTTTTCCCCTCGAAGGCGACGCCGATGGCAGCCGCCGTAATTTTCTCGAGGACGGGAATCAATGCGCGCGAGTGTTGGCCTCGCCGAGGCAGGCTCGCGGCCAGGAGCTTGGGTTGGAGATAAATTAGTGCGGCGGAGGTTTCGGGCATTTGCCGGGTCGCGGCCCGAAAATTTTCTGTGCCGGCGAGATTGGGGCGGCTTTCCTTTTGGTCCGCTCGATCAAGCAGCTCTTGCAGATCCGCCACTTTGCCGGCGAAAAGAATTCGATCTCCCACCAGCGACCAGGCCAGGGCGAATCTTTCGGTCTGGATAAAAACGATCTGATGCCTGCCAGAGGCAATAGCATCGCGTGTGGCCCCACTCCCGCCCATGCGCGCCTTCCACCCCTCGGTAATGGCGCGCGCGGTGGAGACGGTGCAGCGAAACTCCAGCCCTCCGAGGAAGGATTGGCCTTCCAGGTTCTTGACGGCGATGAAGGCATTGCGAACGCGTAATTCGGGCACGTCGCGCCAGATCTCTCTGAGGTTTCCGAAGAGGTCGTTTTGCCCTGCCGGTTTGCGCCACAGCTGCTGCAGGAAGGGTTCCTGGCACAACGAGCCGAGATCGGAGGATCGGAAGTCGGCGGAGCTTTTTTCCAAATCCGGCACGTGCAACAACAGAGCTGTTTCCTGCGGAAGGAGCGTGGCCACTTCCGCGGCGCGCGCCGCGCTCCCGTGACGAACCAGGAACAGGGCCAGGGCGCCCGCCACGAAAATTATGACGAGAAGGAGGAGGACTCGTCTCACGGAACGACGCTAGCCGATCTCATATTTCGGGAAAGGACGTTTAACAGCCGGGGATGTTGTGGTAAGAGCCCGCCGTCTCATCCACGAGGATGAAACTTCCGGTGGACCGCTTTCAGCCGCTGTTGATCGACGTGGGTGTAGACCTGCGTGGTGGAGATATCCGCGTGCCCCAGCATTTCCTGAATGATCCGCAGGTCGGCGCCGTTACTCAGCAGATGAGTGGCGAAGCTGTGCCGAAGAAGGTGAGGGTAAATGTTGGCTTCCAGTCCGGCGCGTCGAGCGTGTTTCTTTACGATCTGCCATAACCTCGAAGTCGTGAGTTTTCCGCCCCGGGTAGACAGAAAAATTTCATTCCCGGTCCGCGGCTTGACCAGTCGGGGGCGTTCTGCGGAAAGATAGGCTGCCAGCGCCTCGCAGGCTTTGCCGCCGACCGGTACCAGACGGGTCTTGTTACCCTTACCCGTCACGCGCAAGATTCGCCCCTCACCATCAAAGTTTTCCAGGCGCGCGTTGGCTAGTTCGGAAACGCGAAGGCCGCTGGCGTAGAGCAATTCGATGATAGCCCGATCGCGCATTCCGAGAGGTGCGGTGGTGTTTATCCCTTCGAGGAGCTGCTCGACCTGAAGTTCATTCAACGTTTCGGGCAAATAGCGCTCGATCCGGGGCAGCGTCAGGGTGTCCGTCGGATCCTGCGCGATCTGGTCACGGCTAAGGAGGAAGCGATAGAAGACCTTGAGGGCGACCACGATAAGCTTGATCGACGCCGCGGCGAGGCCCGCTCGTTTCCGCTCCCCCAGGTAGGCTGTGATCTGCTCAATCCCGACTTTCCCGGCGTCGTCGATTTCATGCCGGCGCCGTAGCCACCCGGCGAACTCGCTAAGTGACCGTCGGGTCGATAGTTGGTAGTTGTCCGACAATCCCCGCTCCACCGCGAGGAAGCGGATAAATGAATCGATCTCCGCATCCATCCGTCGAAGGTCCAGCGAAACACATAAGGTTGCAACGCGCAGCGACCCGTTGACAAAAAGTACGCGCGTAAACGACAATCAAAGAGCAATGAGCTTGGATCTAAACACGGTCTTGAGGGATTGGCCGCACGAACCCGGGATGATCAAGGTAAGAAAGATCGCCGGGTTGGACGGTCGGGATAAACTGCAGTTGCGTATCGACCTTGGTATTCTCCAGATGGAGCTGAGCGGTCGGCCGGATGGAACACGTCCGCATGGCTGTGAATCTCTTCTCGTTTACCACCAGCACCGGGCGGAGCTGGCGTCAGCCGCGGGCGACACCTATGAGTTGACTGCGGAGGAGTGCGCCGAGCTGCAGCAGGAAGGAATCCAATATTACCATCGCTACGTCAGCTTGTTTCAGTTGAACGAATACGCGGGCGTGGTGCGGGATACCCAGCGGAATCTCGATCTCTTTTCTTTTGTCGATGAGCACACCGAGCGCGATGAGATCGTTTGGAACTTTCAGCAATTTCGGCCCTACGTTTTGATGATGAATACGCGGGCGAAGGCTTCGCTTTTGCTCGCACAAGCGAAGTTTGCCGACGCCATGCATGAGATCGAGAAAGGGCGAGATACCATCCTGGAATTTTTCCAGCATTCGAGCTTTCCCGAACTCGCGGGCAAAAGTAGCGAGATTGCCTTTCTCGAGGAGTGGCTGGCCGAAGTCAGCGCCAAGCGTCCGCTGACCAAGCTGGAAGTGATGCAGCGTGAAATGGAAAGCGCGATCGCGAGCGAACTTTACGAGCGCGCCGCTGAACTGCGTGACGCGATCAAAGTTCTCCAAGCGAACGGGCAGGCTGTTTGATCGCTCAGGACTAGAGCGCTTCTCCGTATATTCTCAGGGACTTGTGTGCCCGTTCTCCCGTTGGACTCGCGCGTCCCCAAGATCGGCGTGTAATATTGGCGCATGGCCAACCCGGACCTGATCGAGCGCAAAGAGCGGTGGGCGCAAAAAATGGCGGCCAAGGGCAAAGCCGCGGACTCTCCCGCGATCGTGTCCACCGCGCGGCTGCCGCCTGGCCAGCACCTTACGCAAGGTTTCCCAGTTCTGGATCTCGGCCTCAAGCCGGAAATTCCTCTCTCTGACTGGCGACTTGAAATCACTGGTGAAATCGCCCGCCCACAAACTCTCACGTGGGAGCAATTCAACGCGTTGGCACAGTTTGAAGATGTGAGCGATTTTCACTGCGTCACCACTTGGAGCAAATTTGACTGCCGCTGGCGGGGAGTGGCTTTCTTTACTATCGCCGAAATCGTCGAGCCGAAGGAAGAGGTGCGACACGTCCTTTTTACGAGCTACGACGGATACACCACGAATGTGCGCATTGAAGATGCACTGGACGAAGATGTGCTCGTTGCCACTCATTTCGACAATCGCCCCATCTCGCGCGATCACGGCGGCCCCGCGCGGATAATTATCCCGAAACTCTATGCGTGGAAGGGCGCGAAGTTTGTTCGCAAAATTGAGTTTGCGACTCAGGATCGCCCGGGATTTTGGGAAGTTCGTGGCTACAGCAATTCCGCCGATCCATGGACGGAGGACCGGTTTGGCTAAGTGTGCCTATAATTCCGTCGGTACAGAAGAAAACGGAGAAGACTCGCGCCCCCTCCGTTTTCGCCCTGTCTGCCCTGAAAGTTAGTTAGTTAGTCACCATCACCGTCGTTAGTCTCTTCGTCGTTATCGTTGTCCTCGGGCTTGGGGGAGGGATTCAAAGTTGGCGAAGGATTTGCAGTGGTTTCAGGGGTGGGGCTGGAGGTGGCGTGCCCATCCTTATGCTGGCGGCCGAAGGCGTTGTTCTCATGGCCTCTCGTCCGGGTCGCCGAATCACCCTGTCGGTGCCCAAAATCAGAATTGCCGTGTCCTTGGGAGAAGTGTGGCGTAACCGCGTGAGTTTGGTTGTGGTGAGCTGAACCCTGCTTTGGTCCCGCAATGACGAGTCCGGCGGAGGCAAGGAGGAGTGCACCAACCACGTGCATTGAGTTCAATTTCACTAGTAACTTGGTCATCCGTTTCCGGCTGGTCGCCCTTACGCTCATGTTATAGAAATTATAGCAATACCTATGCCAGTTACTGAATCGTGTAATTATGGGCTGAACGGCCCCGTCGAGAGCAAAGAACGTGCACCGCGGTCCTGACGGTAGGGTTGTTTTAAGCCTTCTCACCGCGGACCGTTTCGGGTAACCTTCCCCGGTGCGCTTGCTGTGCGAGCTTTTCGCGGTCGCCGTCCTTGTCTGGATCGGCTGGAACAAATCGTTTCACGACTGGACGAATCAGGCCCGCGGGGTTCCGCCGGAGCCCTCCAAGACCGCCGCTGCAGTGACAGCAGATGCGGCTCCGCAGCAGCCGGCCGTGGTGCGGCGAATTGTTTCTCCTCCTCCACAGCCTACGCGGTCAGGCGAATGGATGTGGGATACGGCACACCGCGGGACTTTGGACAGACCCGCCTATGGTTCGACGGAGCAATCGCAGAGCTATCGGGAGTCGGGTCAGCGGCATTACTGGATCGACGCCCAAGGGAATCGACATTATGAGAGTGCTACCCCTCCCCCGGGGAAGTGAACCTTGCAGGCACAGGCTGGATGGCGTGAAAGCAAATTTCATCGACTGAAAGCAAGGCGGGGCGACGTCGAAGCGCCGCTCCCGGGACCGAAAGACCCCGAGGCTAGCGCACGCTG
>JBDTXE010000152.1:0-5618 GCA_040006335.1 Verrucomicrobiota bacterium
CATTGGAAGTCGGAAAGGCTCTTCCGTCGCTGGTTTCCGCACTTGCGATCGAAGTATCTCTTGGATGACCTCATTATCCCTCCGGCGGTGGATGGGGCGACGGTCCTGATTCTAATTTCCGATGAACTATACCGGGTTCCGAGAAAGATTCCCGCCCTCGCCGTGTTCAAACAATATGTCTCCGATCAGGATCATTCCTCCATTCCATTTCCGCTAGGAGTGCGACGCGGCTTTCCAGACCTGCACCCCAAGCGAATCCGGGAACGCTCGATCGACGTCGGGTTCATCGGCAGAATGTATCCTCATCGGCGGACGTTTTTGACCGCGTTGTTGAACCATCCAAAACTGAAAGATTTTCGGCTCGACCTGCTTGGAGAGGCTCGCCTCTCGATCTCTGAGTATGCCAACTTCCTCAATGATACAAAAATATCGCTTTGCCTGGCGGGTAATTCCAGCCCGGAGACGTTCCGTTACTTCGAGTCGACGAAAATGGGTTGTATTGTGATCAGCCCCCGGATGCCTGCGAATGCGCTTTACGAGCGGCATCCGGGAGTTCAACTTCAGAATGCGAACGATGTGGAGGAGATGGCCGCCAGCCTAAGATCCATTCTCGAAGCCCCCGAGCGCCAGGAAACTTTACAAGGTCAATCTCTCCTGGCGTGGAGGTCGCAATATTCGCCTTCAGCCATCGCCAGCGCGATCTCACACAAAATTCAATCCGGCGAGAGCAACAGTCGCTCTTGATTGCGATCCCAGCCATCTATTCCGTGCCTGTCTCAGCCTGCCGACTTTCCTGGGGCAAGAAACGGTCGTTTGAAAGAGGCGAGTAACTCCCGGCGATACTTCCAGGGCAGGAGCGCGAGCCGGCCGCGCACGTGGTAAACGAGCACGGAAAAAGCGTAAATCGCTCTCCTTACTTTGCCACGGGCAAGGAGCGCCAAAACTTCCTTGATCGTCACCGCGCCGTAATGCTCGCGCCAGTAGTTCTTACCTCGCCGGAGGGCAGCTTCGAGCGCGGAGTTTCCCTTTACGAACGCTTCCTGTGATTGCATGACGCGGTGCGTCGCGCGCAGCATAACTACCCCTTTCCGTGAGGCATTGGCTGGATGGCGCCGATACTGTGCGACGACATTGCGGTGATGCGCACTCGGGAACTCACGCGAAAAACGAAGAAGCAACTCATAATCCTCCGCCGGTTCGAAAGACCTTTTGAACCCGCCGGCGTTTTGAAAGGCTGAACGCCGAAACATCACTGCGATGGTGTTGGCGACATGATTGATTTTCAGCAGTTCCTGGTAATGTTCTGACTGCAGCATTGGCCATCGCGGCGAGCTCCGGAAAGCGCCGTCGGCGGTGATATGATCGATGTCTCCCACGACGAATCCTGCCTCGGGGTGCCTGGCAAAACAGCGCAGGTGAGACTCTACTGCGACTGGCGTCAGGCGATCGTCCGCGTCCAGAAAGATGAGGTAGTCTCCGCGGCTTGCGCGAAACCCGGCGTTGCGTGCTTCGGAGATACCACGATTTTCCTGCCGGACGCAGCGAACGCCTGCATAGCGAGCAGCGATCTGCGAGGTATCGTCGGGAGAGCCGTCGTCCACCACCACCGGCTCAACCGCCGCATAGCTCTGGCCGAGGACGCTCTCCAGAGTCTCAGGCAGAAACCGTGCTTGTTTGTAGCAGGGGATAACAACAGACACCAATGGAACTTTACGTGCTATCTTCATCGCCTCGCTAATGAACGACGTTCTTACATCTGATCACCCGCTTTGGCACGGATTTTCTGAAGCGGCCAGGCGATCCCCAGAACGGCCGGCGGTTCAGGTCACTCGCGAGTTGTCGTACGGGGAGCTGGCGGAGCGAGCGACAAGTCTCGCTGCAACCATTCAAGGGCGGCAACCCACGCCGGTAGTTCCGCTGACCGCAGTGTTCGCTTATCGCTCGGAGACAGCCTATGCCGGAGTCTTAGGAGCATTAATGGCTGGCCATGGCTATGTGCCGCTGAATCGAACATTCCCCGTCGAGCGGACGCGCGTGATGCTGGAGCGTTCAAAGTGCGAATCAGTAGTAGTCGATGCGGGATGTGAAGCACAACTGGAGGCAGTTCTGGCAGGAATCCACACTTCCTTGCTCCTGATTTTTCCGGACCGATCGGATGTGGCCGATCTCATCGCGAGATTTCCCACGCACCGCGTCGTCGGCGCCGATGATCTTTGCCCGGCGAAGAACTGGCGCGCGGTGGATGTGCCCCTGACTGCGATTGCTTATCTCCTCTTTACTTCCGGCAGCACCGGCGAACCGAAAGGAGTAATGGTGTCGCATGCGAACGTCCTTCACTACGTGGCCTATGTAAGCAGCCGCTATGAATTCACGAGCGAGGATCGCCTCTCGCAGACATTTGATCTCACCTTTGATCTGTCGGCACATGATATGTTTGTGGCATGGGGAAACGGCGCCTGTGTCTGTTGTCCCACCCAGAAGCAGTTAATCAAGCCAGGGGCGTTCATCAATGATGCGCAATTGACGGTTTGGTTTTCTGTTCCCTCCACTGCGGTATTCATGCGCCGGTTTGGGGTTCTCAAAGACGGCATGTATCCCGGTCTGCGGCTAAGTCTTTTTTGTGGCGAAGCCTTGCCTCTCGAGACCGTGCGTGATTGGACGCGAGCCGCTCCGAATTCGGTGATAGAGAACATTTACGGTCCCACCGAGTTAACCATTGCCTGCACGGCCTACCGGTGGCACGAGGCTACGTCACCGGATGAATGCGAGCAAGGAGTTGTGCCAATCGGAGAACCTTTCCCTGGGATGCAGGCATTAATCGTTGATCAGCAATTACGTGAAGTCGAGAGCGGGACCGATGGTGAACTTGTCATGACTGGGCCGCAGCTCGCTCTCGGTTATTGGCAGGACCACGAGAGGACCCGGGGAGCTTTTGTTCGAGTGCCGGGAACAGACAAGACTTTTTATCGAACGGGCGATCGCGTTCGGCGCCGCGGGCCGCAACAACCGCTCTTGTACCTTGGCCGGCTGGACAGTCAGATCAAAGTGTTGGGACACCGAGTGGAGCTCGGTGAGATTGAAGCGGCGGTTCGGCGCGCGTCCGGTCTCGACGGCGTTGTCGCTCTCGGCTGGCCCGTATCGGAAAGCGGAGCAGACGGGATCGAAGTGTTTTTGCAAACCGAGACTTTTGACCGCGGCAGCTTGATGGCGCGCTTAAGGTCAATGCTGCCATCTTACATGGTCCCACGGAATATTTGGTTTCTAAGTAGCTTTCCGCTGAACGCGAACGGCAAGTTTGACAGAAGTGCGCTACTTAAGAGACTGCAGGAAAGCCGGTAATCTGAGCGCGTCGCTCGGGCGTTTCAGGCAAGTGCTTGTCATCCGGTTTGAATTTCTCAGCCAAACCCTCAAAGAATTGTGAGCCTTATTGAATCTTGGGTAGGCACCTTTCCGGAGCTGCAAAAGAAGGCCGTTACGGAAGCTCTCGAAACAGCGAGCCTGTCGAAGGTGCGTCGTGCTTTACGCTTGCTTGACGATCTATCTCCGACCGAGCGCGGCCCCGAATTCAATGTCGAACTGCTTAGCACCTATAACCTCGAGCCGATCCTCCCGCCTCTCGAGCTCGCTCTGGGTTGTATCCCGAGTCGCGTGCGCCTTCGGATTGGCCCGCTTAATGATATAGAAGGTCAGCTTTCCCAAGGGAGCGGCGGGGAGCCACGCGATGCGCGTGCGATCCTTTGGCGGGTTGAGGAATTGCTGCCTGAGGCGCTCTATCCGTTTTCGAATGGCTTCCCGGAGCAGCTCACAGCCTGCGTCGACGAAGTTCTAGAAAGAGTGGAGCGGGTGGTCAACTTGCACGAAAAGCACGCCGCCGCGGTTCCGTTATTTCTCTCCACCCTCGCCCTGCCGGTGCACCTGTCCAATCCGCTTTTCGCTTCGCAGGACTCGGCCGCGCTCTTTGCCTCCGTCGCCCGGATCAACCGCCACATCTACGAAATCGCGACGCAACGCGGTGGAATCTATGTGCTGGACTTCTGCCGCTGGGCCGCGCTTGAAGGAAGGAGTCATGCGGACGCGCTGCTGGATTTTATGGCCCGGCAGCCGTTCAGCGCAAAAGGGCAAGTCTCCTTTGCGCTCTTCCTCGCGCGCAATTTGCGACCGTTGATCGTGCCGAGCCGGAAAGTTCTGGCGGTAGACCTTGATAATACGCTTTGGGGCGGTGTCGTAGGAGAAGCAGGGGTGGATAATCTCCAGCTTGGTCACGACTTCCCCGGCAACGTTTATTCGCGCATCCAGCGCGAACTCCTCGAGCTTCGCCACCGGGGGATACTCTTGGTGTTGCTGTCGAAAAACAACGAAGCGGATGCACGGCAGGCTTTCGACTTGCTGCCGGACATGCTTCTGACATGGGAGGATTTCGCCGTCCGCAAGGTGAACTGGAACCATAAGCATGAGAATTTGCGAGAAGCCTCCCGCGAGCTGGGGCTCGGGCCGGACAGCTTTGCTTTTCTTGATGATTCCGATTACGAACGCGAGCAGATGTGCCATTTCCTGCCCGAAGTGCTGATTCTAAACAGCAGTCCCGATCCGTTACACACGCTCTCCTCATTATGGGCCACGGACGCATTTGACTCCCTCGCCATCACCGAGGAGGACCGCCGGCGTCACCACGACTACCGCGTTCGCGCGGCCAGAAACGCGGAAGTGCACAAAGATGATTTGGGTGAGTTTCTCGAGTCGTTGCAAATGGAAGCAACGATCGAGAAAATCGACCGAACAAATATCGAGCGCGTGCTAGCGATGCTCGGCAAGACGAACCAGTTCAATTTGACGACGCGGCGCCATTCCCGCGCAGCGGTCCAAGCCATGCTCGCGACCCCAGGTTCCGTAGGGCTTGCGCTGCGCTTAAAAGATAAGTTCGGAGATCAAGGCATTGTCGCCATTCTACTGGCCACCCTGAGCGACCAGGACGCAACCCTCTTCGTTGACAGTTTTCTAGTGAGTTGCAGAGCCCTTGGCCGAGGGGTGGAAGATACCCTTTGGTGCGCTCTGCTGGAGCGCGCAGCCAATGGAGGAATTCGTCGACTGCAGGCCGAGTATCTGGCTTCTTCCAAGAACGCTATCGCAGCGAAGTTCTATGACCGCCTCGGCTTGCAACCGCTGGAGGAGAGCTCGTCATCGGTCCACTATGTCCTGGAGCCTGTCGAAACGCGCCGGTTTCCCGCATGGGTCAAGATAAGGAACAACGTTGATGACGGAAGATGATTCTCTAAGGTATCTCCTGATCGATTTTTTCGGACTTGCGCCGGACATCAAAGCCGAAGAGATCAGGCAGCCGGCGGTGTCGAATTGGGATTCCCTGGCCATGGTGCAACTGATCACAGAACTGCAGGGTAGGTTTGCGGTGGAGTTTGATTTGGAAGAAATCCAGACGCTGAGAAGTTACCAGGAAATCCGGCACGCTTTGACCAGGAAGGGGATTTCCGTTGAGCCCTCGGAAAATCCAGTCTTGCCGGATAAGAAAGCCTAACAAGCCTCCTGAAACCTCTCTTCGTGATGGTGACTCACTCGGGAGTCCCACAATTCGGGCAAGCGGCCCGCCCTCGTGCAACCCTTGA
>JBDTXE010000153.1:0-5603 GCA_040006335.1 Verrucomicrobiota bacterium
CCCTAGAGTCTTCGAAGCGAAGAACGTCGTGCGGGGTTTGATAGCTCCCCGACGACGAAAGCCTTTTAAAAACGGCGGCCGCTCTCTCGCGAAAGCGGCCGCACGATTCGAAAGGTCAGCTTTGGTTAGCCGAAACTATCCGCGGAGAGTGTAGTGACCGTGCCTCCAAACTCTACGACCGTTCCGCACCGACCAGTGCCCTGGTCTCCAGACATAATAGGAGCGGCCGACGTAATATCCGGCACCGCGGTTGTAGTAAGGTCTGTCCCCGATTTCAATAGAGATGCCGCCCGCGCCAGGATAGCCATATCCCGGGCCACCGTAGCCGGGACCACCGTAACCCGGGCCGCCGTAACCGGGACCACCGTACCCGGGATACCCGCGCCCTGGATAACCAGGGCCATAGTTTGAAGCGGAGGCGTAGCGCGGCCCATATGTTCCGTTAGGATAGTCGTCGGCACAGCCTCCGACCGCTAAAGCCAAGCCGGCGAGAAGGATCAGAACCGGCAAGGTCCTGCGCGATGATCTCCCCTTTCCTGCTGAGTCCGAGTGATAAATATTCATGTTGTTGGTCTAAGTAATCTAAATTGACTTCTTTGCACCTGATTTGGTTTTGCCCCTCGCTGCCGGCCAGCGGGGCGAGGCAAAGAGTTACTTTTAAAAAGCAGATCCCACACCTCCCGTGGCCCTTGTTTGAAGCGGTATTGTGGGATTCAGGAAGCGGATCGACTTGCCCCAGCAGGATAGTCAATCTTTCTCGCGCCATGAGAATTGACCATCGTTCCCCCTTTCCCTAATGAGAATGGATGCACCCCGGCCGCCCGCGGAATTACGGACCCTGGCTAGTCGGTCTCGGCGCCGCGCTCTGGGGGACAGAAAGCGCATGGCGAATCCCCCTGAACGAACTCTTCGACGCCTCCGTCATCGTTTGGTGGGAACATGTGCTGTTGGTCGTGATGTTTCTCCCTTTTCTGCTCTGGCACTGGCGCGAGCTTCGCGGACTCGACGGTCGCACCTGGAGCTTTCTCGTCTTTTCTGCGTTCGCCGGTTCAGCGGTGGGAACGATTTTTTTCACCCTCGCCCTCAAAACGGGAAATCCGACGGTCGTGAACGTCGTTCTGAATATCCAGCCCCTCATCTCCACAGTAGGCGGCGTCCTGCTTTTTGGAGATCAACTCTCACGGCGTTTTTTCCTCTTCGCGCCTTTGGCGATCTTGGCGGGCGTATTTCTCTCGGTCGAACACCCTGGGCAAATCGGCGTTTCGTTTGAGAAAGCAGGGCTTAACATCGGCGCCGGCTATGCTCTCGTCTGCGCGCTTTTCTGGGGACTATCGACCGTCGCCGGCCGTGGTGTGATGACAAAGATGTCGGTCGCGTTGGGGGCGAGTCTGCGCGTGATGTTGGGGCTGGTGTGTATGACCGGAATTCTGCTCGTGCAGAATAAATTGCAGGCGCCCATGCTTTGGCCAGCAGCAGCCTCTTCTCACCGCGGAACTGCCATGGGCTCCCTCGCCCTCCTGACCACGCTCTCGGGAGGGGTGCCGCTTCTGATTTATTTTGCCGGGCTCCGCCGCACCCGCGCTTCCACGGCCGGCTACTTTGAAATGATGCAAACACTGGCTGCGGTCGTCATCACCTGGGGCTTCTTTCATGCCGGTTTGCGCTTGCACCAGGTGATTGCCGCCTTCGTCCTCATCGCCGCGGCGACGATGGTGCAACGTGTGCAAGCCAAGGTCGACGCCGAGACAACGCCATTATCGCCGTTGTCCTAACGAAGTCTAGATAGGCGGGGTTTGCCGGCCGAAAACGGAGAGGCAGGCCGCTTCGAGGACAAGTGCCTCTTGCGCGGTCGTATTTAATTGCTCACGCATCGCTTCCAAACGCTCCATCCGGGAGAGAACGTCAGGCACCGTCATTTGCGCCGCGCGTGCCGCCGTGGCGCGCCGGCATTCCGGCAACTGCGCCGCGCTTAGTCCGGCCTGCGTGCGCAAAACATCGGCCCACCAGGCAAATAGCACCTCCAGCAACTGACCGCGCCGTTCGCGATATATGCTTTCCGTTAGCGCCTTGTAGTAACCTTCCCGCTCATCGAGCCACGCCCCGTCGGTCGTCTGGCGGTAACGCTTCTCCTCTACCTTGAGAGCATCATCGTGCTGTAGTCGAATCTCGTCGCGCAGTTTCCCGAGCAAGCGCTGGATCCCCTGGGAGATGCGATAGGCTCGAGGCACCGGCGCCGAGTCCGCGGCAAGGGCGCCAAGGAGAGCCGCTAGTTCCTTTTCTTCGGGCGCCGCTACCTTCGGCGCGCTCGCGCTCAGCGCGACGCTGAAACAGCGCGAGACGATCGTATCCGGGAGCGCCTCTGGCAGAGTGGTAAGGAGCAGGAGCAGGGAGTGGGGCGGAGGCTCCTCCAGCGTTTTGAGAAAGGCATTGGCGGCCTGACTCTGCATCCGATCGGCGTCGCGGATGATCGCCACTTTTTTTCGTCCGGGCGCTGTCCGCATCTGTAAAGCGCGTTCCAAATTGCGGATCTGTTCGATCACGATTCGACGCGATTTCGAGGCCGGCTCGGTCAGAACCACATCCGGAATCTGCCCGCGTGCGATTTCCTCGGGGGTGGCGTGATTCAATTCCGCGGACAGCCTCCTAGCCAGATTGGATTTGCCGCTGCCGGGAGGACCGGAGATCAAATAGGCATGCGCCAGGCGGCTTTGACGGTGCGCGTGGCGCAGGTGTGCGAGCGCGGTATCGGGAGAGAAAGACATTTACACGCACTTATTTTCGGCGGCCGGATTCTGAACGGGCGGCAGAGAAAGCCTTTGCCATACGGTTTCCCTGATCTCCCGCGCAATTTCTTCTACTGCCTGGCCGCCCTTGAACAAAATCACCCGGTCTTTTTCGCTTCTCGCCAGCGCCCGGTAAGCATCGGTCACCCGCTGATAAAATTCCTCCGGTTGTTCCTCCATCCGGTCGCGCAGCCGACGCGCACTCATGCGCGAAAGAGCAGTGGTGCGGTCGAGATCGAGCAAAATAGTCAGCGCGGGCAGGTAGGCCCCGACTGCAAATCGGTTAAGCGTTTCCACCATCGCAAAATCGAGTCGGCGCGCCGCTCCCTGGTAGACCGTGGTGGAATCAAAGTAGCGGTCACAAATGACGATTTCTCTTCGCGCTAACGCCGGCGCAATCTTCTCCCGGACAAGCTGACTCCGGCTGGCTTCAAACAGCAGCAGCTCGGTCTCCGGCGTCATCGCAAAATTCTTCTCATCGTGCTGGAGGAGATGCCGGATGGATTCGCCGATCGCCGTTCCGCCAGGTTCGCGCAACACCACCGCGCGGAAGCCAGCCTCTTCGAGGGAGGCCGCGAGGAGCGCCACCTGCGTCGATTTACCGCACCCTTCCGACCCTTCGAAGCTGATCAGCGGCATGTCACGCCGACCTTCCGACAAAGCGGATGCCTTGTCGAACATCGACAGCCGATCTTGGTTTAATTCGCTGACCGCACGCCGCAATCCTGGGACAAAATGACGAAATCTATTTTCGGCTTGTTCGCAGACTGCCGGAGCGAGAGCATTCCGCCATGACGGCGGCGACCGAATTCCTGCCGATACTGGCAGCAGCACAGGCAAACTCAGGGTCGCTGGTGGTTTCGCTCCACGACGTGGCGCCGGTCACTCGCGCGGCTTGCGAGGAGATTCTGAAAGAACTGCAGCGCGTGGGGATACGGACGACATCGCTCCTCGTGGTGCCGGATTATCACCATCGCGGTCGCGCGGCAGATGACGTGAATTTTGTGCGGTGGCTATGCGATCTCCAGGAAGAGGGCCACGAAATCGTCCTCCACGGCTATTATCACCAACGGCCTCGCCCCCAAGGCGAATCGTGGCCGCAACGTCTTATCACCAGCGTCTATACTCAGAATGAGGGAGAGTTTTTTGATCTGCCTTACGACGAAGCCTTCCAAAGGATCACTCGCGGTGCTGAGGAATTGCGCGAAGCCGGCTTGGCGCCGGTAGGATTTGTTGCACCGGCCTGGCTTTTGGGAGCTGAGAGCGAGCGGGCGGCGCGCGATGCCGGGATGCAATACACCACCCGCTTGGCCAGCGTGCTCGACTTTTCGACCAATGAAAAGGTCTACTCACGCTCCCTGGTTTACAGCACGCGCTCCAGCTGGCGGCGACAGGCCAGCCTGCTTTGGAATGCGGCCCTGGCCCGCAGCTGCACCCACGCTGACCTCGTCCGCATCGGAATTCATCCGCCGGATATTTCCGCCACGGAGATCTGGCGCCAGCTCACCCGCCTTGCCCGGCAACTGGCGGCGGAACGCGCCGTCACCACCTACCGCGATTGGGTGGGCGAGGAGCGGCGAAGCCGGGCGGCGTCATGAGTCGCTGCGATCTGCATCTGCACTCGAAGTCTAGCGCCCGTTCCGAAGAATGGCTTTTCCGCCGTTTCGATTTTCCCGATAGCTGCAGCGATCCCGCAGAGCTTTACCGCGAACTTCAAACTCGCGGAATGAATTTTGTCACCCTGACTGATCACGACACGATCGAGGGATGTCTGCTCCTGCAGAAATATCCAAATACTTTTATCAGCGAACAAGTTACGACCTATTTTGCGCAAGATTCGTGTAAGGTTCACCTGCTCGTCTGGGACATCTCGGAGCCGCAGCATCGTGAGATTTCGATGATGCGCAGCAACATCATCGATCTCCAAAGGTATTTGGCGGCTGAGGGCATCGTCCACGCCGTCGCCCACCCTCTTTACAGCATTAATGGCAAGCTCACCGCCGCGCATCTGGAGAAGCTGATCCTGCTCTTCAAACATTTTGAGGGAGTGAACGGCCTGCGCGATCGACTTCTCAGCACGCTGACGACTCAACTTCTTAGCGGGCTAACTCCGCAAAAAATCGACGAATTCGCCGACCGGCACCACCTCGCCCCCACCCACCCTGCACCGTGGCAAAAGATTCTCGTCGGCGGCTCGGACGATCACGGCGGAATGTTTCCGGCTTCCGCTTATACCGAGACGCCAGCGGCTTCGACCCCGGCGGAGTTTCTCGCTCACGTCGCGGCGGGCAAATGTCATGTCCGCGGAGAAGGTGGAACTCCCCTCGCCCTTTCGCACGGGTTCTACAACACCCTCTCTTGCGTCCTCCAGGAGCGCTTTCACGAACAGCTGGGTCCGAGCGCCGGGCTAATCGAGCAAATGTTCTCGCGCTTTATGGAGGGGCGCGATCCGACGGAATTTACCCTCCGGGAGAAGGCCACCTTCTTCACGCAAGGCGTTCTCTCGGGCAAGATCTTTGAGCTGGCCAAACCCGCCAACGTTTCGCTGTGGAAGGAACTCTCGGGCTACTTCTCGCGCCCGGAGGTAAAGGCAAAACTGGCCGACGAAGTGGGCAGCGTGGCGGAACCGGAGCGCCGCGCCTTTCTCCTTGCAAACATGGTGAGCGAGCAACTGGCCTTTCGCTTTTTCCGCAAATCCGTGCAGCAGATCAGCGCCGGAAACTTCCTTGAAAGCATGCAGGCCTTGAGCGCGATCGCTCCTCTCCTGGTGCTCCTCTCACCCTACATCTACGCTTTCCATAGCCAGGCGCCTTCGCGCCG
>JBDTXE010000154.1:0-5396 GCA_040006335.1 Verrucomicrobiota bacterium
ATGGAAGGCGCGCTCAAGTTCGCCCGGGCGGCAACGAAGAAGAAGCGCGTTCTTTCGTTAGCGAGCGCTTTTCATGGCCTAAGCATCGGTTCCTTGTCCTTGATGGGCTGTGAGAGTTTTACCGATGGGTTCGGCCCGCTGATGGAGGAATGGGATACGCGGATTGAGCTGGACGATATCGACTCACTCGAGCGCGAGCTAAAGAAAGGCGACGTGGCTGCTTTCGTGATCGAGCCGGTGCAAGGAAAAGGATGCAAGTCGCCTCGGACCGATTTTTATCAACGCGCGCAGGCACTCTGCCAGCAGCACGGCGCTCTCCTCATCTGCGACGAAGTCCAGACCGGCCTAGGGCGCACCGGCAAAATGTTTGGCTTCGAGCATTGGAATCTCGAGCCCGACATCATCACGCTGGCGAAAACGCTGAGCGGCGGTTACGTGCCCTGTGGCGCAATTGTGGCGCGCCGGAGCATTTATCAAAAAACCTTCAGCCGGATGGATCGATGCGTGGTGCATTCGACGACATTTGGCCGGAACAACCTCGCGATGGCGTGTGGTCTGGCGACGCTGGAGGTGATCGATCAGGAAAAGCTGGTGGAACGCGCCGCCCGGATGGGCGAACTGCTCAGGCAGCGGGTGGACGCGCTGCGGGCGAAACATTCCTTTATCAAAGAAGTGCGCGGGAAAGGTTTGATTATCGCGATCGAGTTTCAGGAGCCGCAGGAGTTCAAACTGAAGATGGCGTGGAAGCTTCTGCACAAGGTCGACAAAGTGCTTTTCGCCCAGATGGTGGTGACGCAGATGTTGAGCAAGCATCGCATTCTGACCCAGGTGGCCGGTCACGCCATGGATGTGCTGAAAATTCTTCCGCCTTTGATCATCGGCGAGAAGGAAGTCGACCTCTTTGTGGCCGCGCTGGATAATGTTCTAACGGACTGTCGCAAATTCCCCGGCCCGATGTGGGAACTGGGAAATAATTTCGTGCGAGCTGCGATCAGCTCTCGCCGCCCCGCCGCGGCGCCGGTAGCCTCGGCCTAAAGTTTTTCTACTCTCTTTCCGAAGGCAGGTAAGAACAGCGTGACGCGCCTGTCCGTCACGGTCATGCTGTGGAAATGATGACACCGCCGGGAAACGAAACCGTTAAAGCGGACAAAACCGCCGGCGGCATCATCGACATGCATTTCGATCTGCCGCTGGGATTATTTCTCGAGCACCAACGGACAGGGATGGTGGAGGCGCAATACCTGCCCGAACTGGAAGCCGGCAATGTCAGTCTGGTTGGAGCCGCGATTTACATCGAGGATGAATATCTGCCGGAGCATGCGCTCAGGGTAGCGCTCGATCAGGCGGCGTTGCTCTCGCGTGAACTGGAAAGGTCGCCGCGTTGGCGTCTCTGCCGAACCTTCCGGGAGATCGAGGAGGCCGAAGGCGCCAGGAAAATCGGGCTACTATTAACGATGGAGGGCGTCGAACCGCTGGGCGAGGACTTGCTTTTGCTCCGCTCTTTTTATGAGCTCGGGTTGCGTTCTCTATCCCTCACCCATGCGCGTCCAAATGCAGCCGCCACCGGGGGGTTGTTCGCCGGACGTGCGCCGGCCAAGGGACTAACGACATTTGGCAAGGAATTAGTGGAGGAGTGCGAGCGACTAGGCGTGATCCTGGACCTTGCGCACATCAATCCGGCCGGCTTCGAGGAGGTGTGCGCGCTGACCTCGAGGCCGCTGATTGTCTCACACACCAACGCGCGCCGTTTCTACGATATCGAGCGCAACATAAGCGATGAACAGATCAGAATGGTCGGCGCGCGTGGGGGCGTCATTGGCGTCAATGCAATTCTCGTTAGTCCGCTGCGGGAAGAAGCAACCCTGGATCGCTACATCGACCATATGGAACACGTGGCGAGTCTGATCGGGATCGATGGGGTGGGACTGGGTTTCGATTTTTGCGAGTTTATTTGGAACAAACTTGCGCCGGTAAAGCGCGACGCGGTCGAAGCCAGGCTGACCGCTCCCCATTTTCTGCCCGATCTCAGCAATCATCGCCACACCCCCAACCTGATCCGCCGGCTCGGCGAACGCGGATTCAACGAGGGCGATATCGAAAACGTTTTGGGTGGAAACTGGAGGCGGGTTCTGCGGGAACTGCTTTGAACACCGGAACGATCATCGGGGCAGGCAGGCGCGATTCCAGAGCGGCCCCGCGGACGGCGGCACCAGCGCATGAGCGATAAATTTACGGTTGGGATCGAGGAAGAATTTCAAATCGTCGATCCGGAAACACGCGAACTACGCTCGCGCGTGCAACAGGTCCTGGCGGAGGGAAAGAGCACGCTACAGGACCAGCTCAAGGCGGAGATGCACCAGTCGATGGTCGAGCTCGGAACCGAGGTTTGCCAGGATATCGGGCACGCGCAACGCCAGGTGAAGCAGCTGCGGAGCGAGTTGGCGAAAGTAACGGCGAACCAGGGACTCAAGATCGCTTCGGCGGGGACGCACCCCTTTTCGCATTGGCAGGATCAGGAGATCACACCAAAAAAGCGCTACGATGTTATTATCGAGGATCTGCAGCAGGTTGCCCGCGCCAATCTGATCTTCGGACTGCACGTCCATGTTGGGATACCCGATCGTGAGATCGGCATCGCGGTGATGAATCAGGCGAGGTATTTCCTGCCTCACCTATACGCGCTCTCCGCAAACTCGCCTTTCTGGCAGGGGGAGAATACCGGATTAAAAGCCTACCGGCAGGTCGTCTTCGAGCGTTTTCCGCGGACGGGAATACCGGACACGTTTGAGAGCTTGTCCGAGTATGAAGAGTATCTGAAGCTTTTGGTGGCGACGAACTGCATCGATAACGCCAAAAAGATCTGGTGGGACGTCCGATTGCATCCCTTTTTCGACACGCTCGAGTTCCGCGTCTGCGACGCGCAATCGCGGATGGTGGATACGATCGCGCTGGCGGCGCTGATGCAGGCGATCGTGGTCAAGTTGCATAAACTGCATTGGCAGAATGTCACCTATCGCCTCTACCCGCGCCGATTACTGGACGAGAATCGCTGGCGGGCGGGGCGCTATGGCATCGACGGCAAGCTGATCGACTTCGGGCGCAAGTGCGAAGTGGATGAGCGCGATCTGTTGCGGGAGTTACTCGACTTTGTCGCGGTGGAGGCGGACGAACTGGGGAGCCGCGAACAGATGACGCACATTGAGGGAATTTTGCGAGGTGGCACGGGAGCGGATCGACAGTTGGCCGTCTGGGAACGAACCAACGACATGAAAGCGGTGGTCGATCATGTGATTGACGAAACCTACCAAGGCTTGGACGAGGTGACGGCGGAGAAGTAAAGACGCGGTGCGTATAACCAGGGCTTGCTTGAGTGCGGCCGCCGAAGGCGTAGAGTTAAAACATGAGCATCGCTGTGGAAGAGCCGAAGCAGGCCGGCACGCAATTAAACCAGCTCGAGCAGCTGAAAAAGTTCACCAAGGTCGTCGCCGATACGGGTGACTTTGAGACAATCAAGGTTTTCAAGCCGCAGGACGCGACGACCAACCCCAGCTTGATCTTTGCCGCGACGCAAAAGGAGAACTACGGCCATCTGCTGAAAGAGGTTTTGCAGGATCGAAAGAGCGCGGGTCTTTCCGGGAAGGCGCAAGTTGAAGACATCATCGATCACCTCCTGGTCCAGTTCGGTTGTGAAATTCTCAAGATTGTGCCCGGGCGCGTTTCGACCGAAACGGACGCGCGCCTTTCCTTCGACGTGGAAGGCTCCATCAACAAAGCCCGGCAGCTGATCAAGCTTTACGAAACGCGGGGAATTGGCCGGGAGAGAATTCTCATTAAGATCGCCTCCACCTGGGAAGGTTTGCTCGCAGCGGAGCAGCTGCAGAAAGAGGGAATCCATTGCAATATGACGCTCCTGTTTTCGCTGGTGCAAGCGGTGCGCGCGGCGGAGATCAAGGCGCAATTAATCTCACCGTTCGTCGGGCGAATTTACGATTGGTACAAGAAGGCGAATAACCGTGACTATCGCGGCGCGGAAGATCCCGGCGTGATATCAGTGCAGGAAATTTATTCCTACTACAAAAAATTTGGCTACGAGACCGAGGTGATGGGAGCAAGCTTCCGTAATACCGGAGAGATCCTGGAGCTGGCTGGCTGCGACCTCCTCACCATCAGCCCCGAGCTGATGAAAGAATTGTCGGATACGAACGGCGAGGTGGAGCGAAAGCTGAGTCCGGCAAAGGCGAAATCGGCCGAGATCGAGAAGATGAAGCTGGACGAGAAAACGTTCCGTTATTCGCTTAACGATGATGCCATGGCGACGGAGAAGACGGCGGAAGGCATCCGGAAATTTGCGGCCGATATCGTGAAGCTTGAAAAATTTATCGCCGGCAAGATCGCCTAGGGAGAAGATGGCGCTGAGGAAGCGAGGACGGCGGTAACTGAAAAATCTTCCGTGCTTTTGCCTCGGCTGCTTTTAGAGATTCTTGTTCAACGTCGTTCTAGTCGAGCCTGAGATTCCGCCAAACACTGGCAACGCCGGGCGGCTCTGTTTGGCGACCGACTCGACTCTTCACTTGGTGGAGCCTCTCGGCTTCTCGCTTGATGACCGGAAGCTGCGGCGCGCTGGTCTGGATTACTGGGAAAAGGTAAAGCTTCGCCGCTGGGCCAATCTCTCGGCGCTGGAGGAAGCGAATCCTCTCGCCCGGTTTTTTTATCTGACCACCAAATCCCGGCGCCCATATTATGAGGTCGACTTCGCCCCCGGCGATTTTCTAGTATTCGGCCGGGAAACCAAAGGATTGCCCGCCACTCTGCTGGATAGAAAAGGGAACTTATGTCTCACCATTCCCACCTTGGGAGTGAGAAGTTTGAATCTGGCGACCGCGGTGGCCGTCGTATTGTTTGAGGCGATGCGACAAATCCAAGGTGCTAATGCACCGGAGACGGGAAATCGGGGTTTTATGGACGGAGACAGCAAGTGTTAAGGAGGACGGAGTGAAGAGTTTACTTATTGGCAGCTTATTGTTGGTTACGGCCGGTTTCGTTTTGGCGGATGACGGGAAAGTGCATCGGGCTCAACCCACAACGGCGTCGACCAACGACTCGGCTCCGTCAAACGCCGCGCCTGCCGCAGCGAACGCCCCGTCCGGCCGTCCCGTGGGCAACTCGCCGCGCGCTCCGCTTGTGGGCAATCGTTACCGCCCCGGCATCCTGCCTAATCAGGCGCTCTATCCGATTGGGCGTCTCCCCTCGGTTGCCCGGAGAGTGCCGAGCGAGAACGAGGCGAAGCACGATCCGCGCAGTGCCGGCCGCGTGCGGTCTGGAGGACGCGATGCGGCCGATGATATTATCGCGACGATCCCAGCTACCCGGCAGCCTGGAGTGCGAGGAAATAATTC
>JBDTXE010000155.1:0-5390 GCA_040006335.1 Verrucomicrobiota bacterium
GCCGGCTGGCGGAGTAAATTGGAACTGGCTGGCGGGAATCGCCGCCGCCGAATGGCTGGTGTAATCGGTCACCATCCGATCGCCATTGGGCTGGAGAATGTCCGTGTGCGTCGCCTGCAGGCTGTCGTTCAGCGTGATTTCGAGACTCTGGAACAGTCGCTTGATCGAAGGAGAACGCGGCTCGAGCTGCATAACATAACCGCTGCCCTCTTTCCGCGCCGTGACGCGATATGTCGCATCCAGATTTTGCATGCTCAGACCCGCGGTGAGCGCAGCGATGGCGGCGTCCAGCGGCGAGTGGCGGGTTAACGAATAACGCTCAGCCGAATTAAATTTCGGGTAATAAATCCAGAGCTGCTGGCCGTCGTTGACGGTGACGCTGGGCGAGTTCCCTTTTACCTCCAGGCGAAATTTGTTCGGCGCCTGAAACCAGACTTTGCCGGTGCTGAGCAGCGGTTCGTCGAGCAAGTGCACTTTGCGCTGTTGCCGGAAGTCGGCGGCGAGGTTGGGCGCACTGGCACGATGATCGCGGATGCGAGCCAGCAGCGCTTTGACTTCGACCGGCGAAAGGGACTGCGCATTGGCGGCAAAGGCCAAAGCAAGGAAAGCGATGTTGCAAAGAAGAGTTTTAAACATGTTCGACGGCTAGTTCGCGGGAAGTTTTCGAGAGTATCCGTGGTTTGGACGCAACGGCCGCGGGAAGAGTGAAGAAAATTGTCGCCAGCAAATTCCAGAATAGCCCGATCGCGCAAGCGATGCCGAGACCACTCAGGGTCGGATTATGAGCAAGACCGAGCGAACCGAAGCCGGCGATGGCAGTGATGCCGGCGAGGACCACCGGTTTGATCACCCCAGCGAGGTCACGCTCGAGGTCCTGGCTGCGTTGCCAAACGAGCAGAACGTAAATGCCGTAATCGACGCCGATGGCGAGAACGAGCCGGAAGGAGAGAACGTTGAGCAAATTCAGCGGTAATCTCATGAGCTTCATCGTGGCGATCATGGCGGCGAGCGCGAGAGCCAGCGTCACGACTTGGATAAGCCAGAGCCGAAAGTCACGATACAGCACCGCCAGGAGTGAAGCATCGAACAACGCCATGAGCGCGCTGATGACAAGCAGTTGGTGGCGCGACCACGGCACCAGATCAGTCAGGGTGTAACTCCATCCCGATAACGTCATCGGCACATGGGCGACCGGCAATCTCCGGGCGAGTTCGTTTTTTTGCGCCTGCGTCGTTACCGGCGCATTGGCGGTGACGAAACCGGTGGTGAGTAACGGATTATGGCCGAAGTAGCGATCCACCAGAAACCACCAGGGAGAAGAGGGCGGCAATTCCGACCGCCAGTCCTTCATCCTGTAATCGGGAGCCGTCACGGCCTGCAGCTCATTCAGCAACTGAAAAGCCGAAGCGAATGCTGCCGAACTGAAGCGGTTTTCCGTGAGTGCACCTTGCAGCGCGGCCCGCGCACTTTCGAAGTCGACAGTGCGCAGCCGGGCGCGATTGCGCTCCATTTCCCGTGGTGAAAGCGCCAGCGCGGAAGGGGTGGAAAATCCTTTGATCACCCCTTCTTGCTGGAGCTGGCTCCAATGCGTCGTGAGTGCTTTCCAGTAATCGTGCAGTTGCTGGTCGTTCTGGCCTCGCACAATCGCGAGCACCGGCTCCCAGCGCACCGGCATGTTTGCCATGATCAGACTCAGGGCGTGACCCGCTCGACTATTTTTTGGTTCCATCGAACGCGCGTCCGCCAGGAAGGTGAGCGGTATTTGCGGGAGAAGCGCGATCAGCAACAGCACGGCCAGGAGCGGACCGCTCACCAGCAGGATGGAACGGGGATGACGGAGCATGCGCGAAACGTACGCGCTAACGAATTGTAGAAATCCATCATGCGGTCGCGGCTTATTCCGGCGTGGGATGAGCAGGAAAAAAACCGTGGTCATGAGCAGAGCGGCGGCGGAGATACCAATCGCGATGAGGACGCCAAGCTGAATAAAGCCGGCGGAATTACTGAGCAGGAGAGCGAGGAAGCCGACCGCGGTGGTGAGCGCGCCGAAAAAGATGGCTCGACCAAGATTGTGAATGGAATCCGCCACCGCCGCGCGATGCTCAAGACCTTCGTTCCGGCCCTGCTGATAGCGCCCGTAGACTAGGATCGCGAAGTCAACTCCGAGGCCGACCAGAATCGCGCAAAACCCGACCGTTACCATGTTGAGCTGGCGAAAGATGAGCAGCCCGAGCGCCAGCGCGACCAGGCAGCAGAGGAGCAGCGCGAAACCCATCCCAAGCAGCGGCAGCCAGCGGCGAAAGCCGACGAAAAAGACTGCGCCCACCAGCAACATCGACCCGAGGACCGTCACGACGATGTCGTAGCGCATACTGAGGGAGACTTCTGCGACGTAGGCCGATCGGCCGGTGACGAGCAATTGCAGCGGACCACCGTCCCATCCTTCCAGCGCGCCCGTGCGGAAAGCGTCGACCTCTCGCATCAATCGCTGGCATTCAAAAGCGCCTACGCTCACCTGATTCGTTACCAATGGAAAGACCCGCATCGTGCCATCCGGCGAGGTCAGAGGCTGATCGCTTTCGAGAGCCGCGTTGCCGGCGAATGGCTTCAGCGCTGGCAGAATCAGCCCCAGCGGGTCGAGCGACAATTCCAATTCCGGGCGCGGAGAACCGCTCTCGATCTGCTGGCGCATCTGCGACAAGCGCTCGTGAATGCGAGTGGGTTGGAGATTGCCTAGCGCCTGCTCGAACTCCTGCGGTTCGAGATTGAGAATCAAGGGCAACGCGATGCGCTGCAGGTCGCCGATTCCCTGCGGTGTTTCCATCGGAGAGCCGCCCAGCACACGCAAACACCAGGGTTGAGCGCGAAGACGTTCGACAAACTTCGGGGCGAATTCCTCCAGCCGATCGACATCCTCCGCCTCGCAGAGCAAAGCGAAGGTAAGCTCGCGCGTCTGGGAGAAATCACGGTTGTAGGTCTTCAGCGCCTCGACCGCAGGAAAACCGCGTGGCAGGAGATTGAGAATATCGGTATCGAGCTGGAGGCGGGTCACGAGCACGGCGATGCTGCTCGCTGCCAGGACCGCGACCAGCGTCCACATCAGGCCGCGTCGTTCTGTGACAAGGCGCGCTACCGTTTCACCCCATCTCATCGCATGAAAAAGCGCCGGCTCAGAACCGGAGTACGAAACGCTCGTTACCCTCCGTCGCTCTGATTATTGGCCCTGCGCCGTTCTGCAGAATGGCGTCGCGGAGTTTGAGCCAGCCGCGCGCTCGCTCGGGAGGGCGGGCGATTGGACCCGACCAGGGCAAAATGGCCAATGGTCCCGACAAGCGCGCAAAGTCGGCGCCGGTCTTCAGCACCAGCAAAGGCACGCCGGGCCCTTTCGTAAAAGTCAGCTCGAAATCGCCGCGCGCGTCGTAGCGCACCAGCACATCCCCGATGAGCGACCGTTTGGGGTTGCGATAACTGAGCTGCCCGCTGCGCGTCGTCCACGCACGGTCTGGCGCAGCGAATTCATGCGGCCCCGTAGCGCAACTTGAAAGTGCGATCGCGATTCCGATCGCGGCAAAAGCGACGAGCTTCATTCAGGCCGAAACGCTTTCAAGGTCCGCGGGAACAATCGCTTCGCGCGTTGGCGGGATCAGCGAAAGCCGCGGACAAAGCGGCCAGCGTTTTTGCAGTCGCACCAGCAGATAAAAAAGTTCCATCCGCCAGCGAATGGCAAAGCTTTGCCCAATGTTGCCGCCGAGAACAGCATTCACCGCGGGCGGGATCCGCAACACTTCCTTAGGATACAGAAAAACTTCGATAAACTCTTTGGAATACCATGCATCCACAAAACGGAGGTAGACGTCCATAGCCCGGTTTAGCAGCCGCTCGTACCGCCTAAACAAGCGAGCTCGGCGCGCTGGTTTATCGATCACCTCATTGAGCACATCCGCCGCTCTCTCACCTGCCAGGACGGCAAGGAAGATGCCGCTGCTAAAGACAGGATCGATGAAACCAGCCGCGTCTCCCGCCAGCAGCCAGCGATCGCCGTAGAGCCGCTTCATGCGGTAGGAGAAATCGGCCGCGACATGGACTTTGGAAATGCGCCGCCCTGTGCCGATTCGATCGGTGATGACCGTCTGCTCTGCGATTGCCTGATCGAAAAATTCTTCCGGCGACAAGCCAGCCTCTTTGAATTCAGCCGCATCCATGACGATGCCGACGCTGGTCCGCCCTTTATCCAACGGGATCACCCAGAACCAGCTTCGCAGCGCGCGAATCATGCGGGTAAGAGTCCCATCCGGCGGCGGTTCCCAGAAGACCCCTTCGTAGTGAGCAAAGAGCGAGAGCTTCTGCAAATGCTGATAATTTTGTTTCAGGTTGAACTTGGCGCCGAGAAATGAATTCCGCCCGGAGCTGTCGATCACGTATTTCGCCCGGAGCTGCCTGGGAGCGCCATCCTTGCCGCCCACGCGCAGGCGCACCTCGTTCGCGTCAAACTCGACCTCGTGCACCGGCGTTTCCTCCGAAACCTCCGCGCCATTCTCTGCCGCATGATCGAGAAGTAGTTTGTCGAAATCGGCGCGCGTCACCTGCCAGGAACGATCGGTTTTCGATCCGAAACCGTCTTTGAAATAAAAGCGGACCGCACGCTCGCCGCCGGCATCCGACATCTCGCCGCCAAATTTCTCGATGAAACCAGCCGCGCGCAGCTTCTCCTGAATCCCAAGCCGGTTGAAGGTGGACATGGTGAAAGGCAACAGCGATTCGCCGATGTGAAATCGCGGGAATTTGTCGCGTTCGAGCACGATGACGCGCCGCCCTGCTTGGGCGAGGAGGGTCGCCGCCGTGCTGCCGGCCGGCCCGCCACCAATAATGGCGACATCATACGTCTCTTCCATGGTCGGGCACAAAGTAGCTAACTTCGCGCGCATGCAAAGTGAGCCGCGCTGCGGTCGACGACCCCTTTCGTTTCACATCACCCTCGCGCTACGTCGCCCGCTTGTTTCGCGCTCGAATCGGCATTACCAAATCCGGCGTGAAGTTGATCGATCGTTTCGTCAGCCGTGAGCTGCTGGTAAATCTCTTCTTCGCCATCTTTGTCCTCAGCCTCGTGCTCGTGGTCGGCAACATCTTCCGCAAGCTCCTCCCGCTCCTCGTGAATCATGATGTCCCGGTCGAATTCCTCATCACCTTCATCGCCTACGTTCTTCCCTTCTCGCTCATCTTCACCATTCCGTGGGGCCTGCTCACCGCGATCCTGCTCGTCTTCGGTCGGCTCTCTGCCGACAACGAACTGGTCGCGCTCCGCTCCAACGGCGTCAGTGTCCCGCGCGTTTGTGTTTCGCTCGGCGTCATCGCCCTTGCCTGCACCGCCATCTGCCTTTGGCTGAACGTCC
>JBDTXE010000156.1:0-5380 GCA_040006335.1 Verrucomicrobiota bacterium
GCGCTGCTCGCTGTTATCGCGCAAGGCGTGCTCGGTGGACTACGCGTCACTCTCCTCAAGGACGAGATCGGAATTTTCCACGCCTTGCTGGCCCAGGCTTTCCTCGGGCTGCTGGTTTTGATCGCGCTGCTTACGTCCAAGTCATGGTTTCGATTCGTTGCGCAGTGTCAAGTCTCCGGTCACGCCCGTTTGCTTGCGAAAATTGCGGTGGCGACGACAGCCGTGATTTATTTTCAGCTCGCCTTGGGGGCGACGATGCGGCATCAGCATCGCGACCTCGCCATTACCGATTTCCCCACTGCCTACCGGCATTGGTGGCCGCAGACGGATCCGGCCACGCTGACGCGCATTAACGCCGTGAGAGAGGCCGCTGCCATCTCAGAGGTAACGGGGGCGCAAATTTGGCTGCAAATGGCGCACCGCTTTGGAGCGGTGATCATTGCCGGCGGGATCACGCTCTTTTGGGCGGCTGCGCGTCGCGCCGGGGTATGGCCGCTGCACGCTCTTTCCCTGGCGTGGCTTCTCGGGATGATGGTGCAAATCACCTTGGGGGCTTGGACCATTTGGAGTAACAAAGCGGCCGATATTACGACGGCTCACGTCGGCATCGGAGCCACGCTGCTCGCTCTTGGCGTGGCGATTTGTGCGTTTAGTCTTCGCCTGCAAAAGGGCGTTTCGGTTTGGGATATTCCAACGCGGCATTTTCAATCTGAGCCCGTAGCGGTATGAGAGGCGCGGAAACCACAGAGAGCATTCCCGCGCCGCCGCGGGAAATTTCAGCCGCAGGTCGATGGTCGGATTTCTCGCAACTTGTGAAGACGCGTCTGACCGCGTTGGTCCTCGTCACCACTGGCGTGGGTTATTACATGGCGACGCGGGGCCCACTCGATTTCGTGGGATTGTTCCACGTCTTGTGTGGAAGTGCACTGGCGGCGGCCGGAGCTTCGGCGTTGAATCAATGGTGGGAGCGGGATCTGGATGCGCTCATGCTCCGGACGCAGACGCGCCCGCTTCCCGCGGGACGAATGCGACCCCGGAGCGCTTTGATTCTGGGATCGTTCCTCGCGGCGGCCGGAATTATTTATCTCGTTCTTACGACGACGGCGCTGGCCGCAATCCTGACGGCGATCACCGTTTTTGTGTACCTCTTGGGATACACGCCGATGAAGCGGCTGAGCAGCAGCAATACGCTGGTCGGAGCGATCCCGGGTGCGATTCCACCGCTGATCGGCTGGGCGGCGGTGCGCGGCTCGATCGATTTCGGGGCATGGACGTTGTTTATTATCCTGTTTTTTTGGCAGATGCCGCACTTCTTCGCCATCGCCTGGCTCTGCCGGCAGGATTACGACCGCGCTGGTTTTCGCATGCTCTCCCGCGATGACGCCAACGGCGGACGGAGTGCCAGCCAGGCCGTCCTCTTCTGTATTCTTCTCCTGCTGCTGGCAGGAATTCCGGCGTTTATTAATATGGTGCACCCGCTCTATCTGGTGGCTGAAATCTTACTCGGGAGCGTCTTCACCATGCTGGCGATGCGCTTTCACCGGGAGACAAGCGTCGGCAACGCGCGCCGGCTCTTCATTGGCTCGCTCGTGTATTTGCCGCTGCTCCTGGCCGCGCTGATGCTAAGTAAGCAATGACGGCGACGACACTGGCGGCTGATTCCCGCTCCGTGGGAAAATCACGAGCATGGAGTCTATCGCTTCTGCTCTTCCCGATTCTAATTGCGGCGGGCCTTCTTCTCCTGCGTCAGATTGAGGTTCACCGTTTGTCGCAACGACCGCTAGGGAATTACGGCGCGGTGCCTTCGTTTCATCTCACCAACCAGGATGGCCGATCGTTTGGAAGCGGTAACCTTACCGGCAAGGTCTGGATCGCAGATTTTATCTATACGACCTGCCCCGGTCCCTGCCCGATGATTAGCAGCCGGATGAGCGAGATGCAGAAGCCTTTAGAAAGTACCGATGTGCACTTTGTTTCAGTGAGCGTGACTCCGGAAAAGGATAGCCCGGCGGTTTTGCGCGACTATGCCACGCGCTTGCGGGCGCAGCCGCAGCGCTGGGATTTTCTTACCGGCCCGAAGCGGGAGATCTACAATTTGTCGGTGAACGGCTTCAAACTTCCTGCTTCCGAGGATGGCGGAGAGCGAGGCGAACCGGTGCACAGCACACGTATGATTTTGGTGGATCGTCAGAATCAAATTCGCGGTTATTACGATGCGACGGCGCCCGACGCGATCACTCACTTGATTGCTGACGCCAACCGCCTGGCGCGGGAGTAAGTGCGGGTCAGCGAAAATGCCGGCGGATGCGCTCCACCCCGGCAAACTTCCCGCTAACGCGGTCCCTCTGCGGCAACTCGCTCGACGTACTCGCGATAATCGCCTTTCGGCAGGCGATCGATCAGCAAAGCGAGCTGGCGCGCATCAATGAACCCCATCCGGAGCGCGATTTCTTCAAGACACGCGATCTTCATCCCTTGGCGATGTTCGATTGTGGCGATGTAGTTACCCGCCTCGAGCAAACTTGTCGGCGTGCCGGTATCGAGCCACGCAATACCGCGCCCCAGCATTTTCACATGCAGGGAATCCTGTTCCAGATAGGTCAGGTTCAGATCGGTGATTTCGATCTCCCCTCGCGCGGAAGGACGCAGCCCTCGACATCGTTCCACCACTTCCTGATCGTAAACGTATAATCCGGGAACGGCGTAGTTACTACGCGGGTGCGTGGGTTTTTCCTCCAAGCTGATCGCCTTGCCCGCGGAGTTGAACTCGACCACGCCGTAGCGCTGCGGGTCGCGCACTTGATAACCAAAAATGCATGCTCCTTTCTCGAGACTGAGGGCGTGGCGAAAGAAGTCCAGTTTCCCGTAAAAAATGTTGTCGCCCAGGATGAGCGTTGCGCCATCGGTTCCGACAAAATCGGCCCCGAGGAGGAAGGCCTGCGCAATTCCATCAGGCCGAGGCTGCTCGATGTAGGTGAGGTTGATCCCGAGAGAGGCACCATCGCCGAGATACTCGCGCAACATCGGCAGATCCTTGGGGGTGGAGATGATAAGGATATCGCGCAGGCCGCCGAGCATCAGCGTCCCCAGGGGGTAGCAGATCATCGGTTTGTCGTAAACCGGGAGCAGCTGTTTGCAGACAATGCGGGTGAGGGGAAAGAGTCGCGTGCCCGCTCCCCCGGCCAGCAGAATCGCTTTTTTTGTCATGTGGTCTTCAGGGTAGCAAGCTTCCGAGCTCGGTGCATCAAATAGCGCGCGACGCCGGCACACGCCGCTGGAATTGCGCAAGCAGCGGCTCGATTGTTTTCTCGATGGTAAAATTCTCTTCCAGCCGCAGTCTGCCTGCCTGTCCATAGGCTCGTAGCGTTTCAGGGTCGCTGGAAATTCTCGCGATCGCTTCGGCGAGCGCCCGAGGATCATCCGGGCTGACGAGCAAGCCGGTCTTGCCGTGAGCAACCAATTCCGGTATGCCCGCCACTGTCGTAGAGACGACCGCCTTGGCGCAGGCCATTGCTTCCGCGATAACGGTCGGAAAAACGTCGCTGGCGCCGCGTTCATCCACCGTGGAAGCGAGAGCGAACAAATCACACTCCTCCAAAGCTGCGAGGACGTCGTCCTGCGAAGCTTCTCCCACAAAGGAGAACTGCGCGACGAGATCAAGCTGGCTGACTTTCGTTAGCAATCCCTCCCGCAAAGCTCCATCGCCAATAATGGTGCAGGTTAATTGGACCCCTCGCTCGCGCAGAATGGCACAGGCGTCGATCAGAACCTCAAAACCTTTGAACGCAACCAAGCGGCCGACGCTGAGGATGCGAAGTGGATTGCCGGTGCGACCGGTCAACTTCGCCTCGGGAAAACGCGAAAGATCGAGACCGTTATAGACACGGATAATTTTGCTGGCCGATTCCGGACAGCATCGAGCCAGAAGGTTGCGGCTATAGTCGGTTTCGGCAGCGACGAATGCCGCCGCCGCGCAAATTTCGCGCAGTAATTCCGTGCTGCCGAGGTCGCTCATAAAATCCTGACCGTGGGCGGTGACACTGAAAGGAATGCCGGTGATTTCTTTGACGAATAGAGCGGTGTGGGCAGCGCGATTCGCGAAGTGCACGTGGAAATGAGGGACGCGCGCATTCTCGAAGAGCTGCACGAAAAACAAGGCGTTCCGCGCGCGCAACGACGCCTTGTATTCCGCGCCATATTTATGCTCGTGCTCGGACACGAGTTTCGCCGGCCAGCGCCCGCGGCGCTGGGCTTTGCGCATCAGATGATCGAGATCGCGCGACGATGGGGCATACTGGATTGGAGCGCGGAGGCACCGGAGGTAGGGATGTCGCAGGTCAGTTTTCGGAGGGTAGAGAGAGCCTAGAACAATCTCGTGGCTGCGACGCTCGAGCTCGAGCATTTCCGCATCGCAAAAAGTTTGAGAAAGGACGGGATAACGAGAATAGGCGTAGCCGAGACGCATCAGTGCCAGTTATTACCGCAGCTCCAATCCTGAGGCTACGCGAATGCGTTGGCCGACTTCAATCCGCCGCATCCTTGCGACTTCCTTCCTGCGCCGCTTCAGGAAAAGCGCACGTCTCTGCCTGGATCCATCTCAAAATCCAGGATCGCCGCTTCCGCCGTGTGAGGCCGAATAATATCGGCTTCGAACTTTACGTAGATCGGGTCCTCGCGAAAAATTGCCTGCTTATCCATCGACTCGAAATCGAGTGCGATAAAGAAAGGCCAGTCCATGTCCTCATGAATGCGCTTTCCGCATTTGATGCTAAGCACTTCGGGGATCTTCAGGAGCTGCATCCGCGCGTTCATCATCATTTCCTCCACCCGCGCTGGAGTGACATCAGGCTTGAGTTTGAAAAGGATGAGGTGGTGGACCATGGAAAGTTATTGGTATTAGGCGGTATGCCGCAGGGGCGCAAGGTGAATCAGGGAATGATTCTCGGCGTCATTGATCGGGGCCATTGATCGCCCTGAACGCCCTTTTACCGGATGCAATTGCGAGTTCCGTGACGACTGTTTTAAGCCGGCGAACTCACTTCTTCCAGTCGAGCGCGCCCTTACGCAGGGCGTAGATGTAACCGACCATGAGGATGGAGACGAAGCTCAGCATACTCCAGAAAATCACCGAGCTCTGTTTGATTGCCTCGCGATAAACGACGGCCCATGGGTACATAAAAACGATCTCGAGATCGAAGAGGATAAAGAGCATCGCCACGAGATAGAACTTCACGCTGAAACGCGGCTGCGCTTCGCCCTGCGGCACCATCCCACACTCGTAGGCAGTATCCTTGGTGGAATTGCGCCGCCCGACTTTTCCGAACAAAACGCTGACCGTCAGCGCCGAAACCGCGAATCCCACGGCGACGACGATCTGGAT
>JBDTXE010000157.1:0-5369 GCA_040006335.1 Verrucomicrobiota bacterium
GCGTGCCTGAGCTGCAGAAATGTTTCCTGAACCACATCACGCGCCCTATCCCGATCGCCCAGAATATGCGTGGCATATTGCAAAAGGGGCCGCTCGAAACGGCGAATTAATTCGCGAAAATCATCTGCTTCGTCGGCCGGCACAGGCGAGGGATTCTGAGCCGCGGCGCACGATAGAGTAAGCGAATTCACCCGTGCTCAGTCTTTCATTTTAAAGTGCCGGCATCAAAAAGTGGCTCCGGTTAACTGGAAGGTAATGGGCGTGCGAACTGCGTCCACCGTCCCGGGCTGAAAACGCCAACGGCGAAAAGCGGAAAGCGCCGCTCGATCCAAGATTGGATGGCCGGTGCTCTGATCGAGCCTCACGTCCATCACCAGACCGCTGCCGCGGTCGACCGTAAGCACGATCACTCCCGATCCGGTGGCGTGCTCTCTTCGCGCTTCATAAGGATAATCGGGGCGAGGAGCGACAATCGCCAGAGCCTTCGCGCGAGCCATTGTGCTCGCTGGCGCCGCAGTCAAACCGGTGGCGATGACGGGACGTCTTGGACGAGAACGCATCGTAGTAGAAGGAAGAGTTGGTAGTTCTTCGACAAAGTCAGAGTCCGGCAGTGTGGGTGGAGGAGAAAGAACGAACGATGGTTCGTCAGGCTCGGGCACCCCGCCTCCGTCTCCATCGATCGGCGCGAAAGAATCGGAGTAACTAGTTTCGTTCGGTCGTTCCTGCGGTGACCGCGCCACGGCTACGGCGGCGAGATGAATCAGGATTGCTCCCAAAAATGCGATCCCGATCTGCCAACGATCCTTCGGTCGATACAATAACGCTTTCAAGTCGCCTCCTTTCATGAGTAGGACACCGCAGTCGTCTCTTTCTTAGGATGAAATTTGCGGCTCGTTTGCGCTGGCAACGCGTCCGCCGGGGCGGTAGAGCTTGCACATTAGACCGCGCTATTTTCCTTTCATCGAGCCCGAGAAGGCCGTTCTCCCGTTCGCCGAGGCGGTGCAGTGGGGTGACACTTTGTATCTTTCCGGACAACTGGGCACGCTGCCCGGATCCCTCTGCCTCGCTCCGGGCGGAATCGCGGCCGAGACACGACAGTTGATGCAGAACATTCGCGACGTGCTCGAGCGCCGCGGCAGCAACCTGCAGAGCGTAATCAAGTGCACCGTCTTTCTGGCAGACATGAGTGAGTGGTCGCAGTTCAACAAGGTCTATCGTGAATTCTTCCCGCACCAACTCCCGGCCCGCAGCGCTCTCGGAGCCAGTGGGCTCGCTTTAGGGGCGCGGGTGGAGATGGAATGCGTCGCCGCTATTTCCGACGAGTCGCGGGGCAGCGGAGTCTAAGGGCTTTAGCGGCGCGCGAGCACGTCACGGCGGAAGTCGAAGATCCGTTCAAGTTGAGGCCGGACCACGAGTCGATTGAGCACCGCACCGCAAGGGCCGAGCGGCGGCGCGTAATGGATCAGGTCGTGCACTTCCGTCTCCTGATCGCTCACGCGCGAAAACGAATGCTCGTGATGCCAGAGGCGGTAGGGGCCGCGGCGCTGTTCGTCACAGAAATATTCCGGCGCGCGCACGTGAGTGATTTCCGTAAGCCAGCGAATGGAAATCCCCAAGAGCGGCGTAACCTTGTAGGAAATCATCATTCCTGGATAGACCGCGGACGGCACTTCGTGCTGCAGCCGGAAATTCATCGCCGGGGGAGTGATTTGGGCAAGGTTGCGCGGGTCGGAAAAGAACTTCCAGCACTCCGGCAACGCCATTCGCACCAACTGTCGCCTTTCCAAAGTGTAAACGGGCATACTTCAGCCTAACGAGACATGGTCATTGGCGGAGCGCAGTTTGCCGTCTCGCATCGACAGCTGCCGGGACGCCACCGCGGCGATCTCTTCACTATGGGTCACCAGCATGACGGTGGCGAGCTTTGCCGCCGCGATTTCCTGAACGACGGCCATGACCGAGTCCGCCGCCTTCGAATCGAGGTTGCCGGTGGGCTCGTCCGCAATAAAGAAAAGCGGGCGATGAACGAGCGCGCGCGCGATCGCGGTGCGCTGCTGCTCGCCGCCGCTGAGTTCGTGGGCGAAGTGAGCGCGGCGCTCCGTTAATCCCACCAGCGCGAGCATTTCTTCGGCGCGTTTTTCGCTCTCCGCGCGCGAGCGTTGCTGGAGCAAGAGAGGGAACATCACATTCTCCAGCACACTCATCGTCGGGAGCAGATTAAAAAATTGGAAAACGATCCCGAGCTGCCGCCGTCTAAAATCCGTTAGAGCGCGCTCGTCCGCGCGGTGCAAGGACAGTTCCCCGACCTGGATTTCGCCGCTGGTGGGGCGATCCAGTCCAGCGAGCAGGTGCATCAGCGTGCTCTTGCCGCAACCGCTCGGGCCGGTCAGGGCGACGAATTCCTGATCCGCAATTTCCAGCGAGACCCCATCCACCGCTCGCACCTCACGCCCCGCGCCGGTATAGTGCCGATGAACGTTACGAAGGCTTATCATGGAAGGAGCGACCGCCGCGCGCTGCAGCCCGCAGTTCAGCATAATCGAAGAAACGGCCGATTACATCGTCGTCGACAAACCCGCGCGTCTGCTCGTCCATCCGACCAAACCTGACGGCGCTCCCACACTCTGGCACGAGCTGCGCCAGTTGCTGGCCTACGAGCTGGCGAACGCAGGGCAGATCTCCATCGTGAACCGGCTCGATCGGGAAACGAGCGGCATCGTGCTCGTAGCGAAAACACACGCCGCCGCCCGACGCTTTTCCATGCTTCTGCAATCGCAGCGGATCGAAAAGGAATATCATGCGCTCGTCTGGGGCTGGCCGGAATGGGAAACGATCACGAGCAACGCTCCGCTTTTGCGCCAAGGCTCGGTCCGGCCTTCGCACATCTACCTGAAGCAGGCCAGCGACGAAGCCGGCGCGTCCGCCCTCACTCATTTCGCCGTGGAAGATCGCGTCGAGAAAATGACGACTAATGGAAAGCATTTCTCTTGGATTCGCGCGCGGCCGGTCACGGGACGCACTCACCAGATTCGCGTCCATCTGGCCGCGCTGGGATATCCCATCGTGGGCGATAAAATCTATGGCCCCGACGAGAACTGCTATCTCCGCTTCATCGAGACAGGATGGACGGAAGAGCTGGCCACAACGTTGTTGCTCCCTCGACAGGCGTTGCATGCATCGCGTCTGCGAATTGGCAGTGAACATGAGTGGCGCTGCCCGCTGCCCTCGGATCTTCGCTCCTTCATCCCGGAAAATGAGGAGGAAGGTGAGTTTATTGCAAAGAAACAACTCTTTCCTATGGTCAGCCGCTGATGCTCCGCCGGATCGCTCTCCTTCTCGCAGCGGCTTCCGCCCAAATCGTCGTTGCGGGAACGACCCCGCGGAGTGCGCGAATGGAATCGGCTGACGCCGGTCCGCCTCGTTACGAAGTCGCGGTGGAAAGCGCGTATCTTCTCGGCATTTTCGGCAATCCTCATGCCTACGAGGTCAACGCCAACTTTCTCACCGCGCGTTGGCGTTGCGGCGACTTCACGGAACAGCCTGGTTTCTGGAAGGGCTACAACCAGATCTATCTAAGTGCGGAGGCGCAACCGATCATCCGCGGGATCGAGAATCGCTATTTCGGGATTAATCTTGGGCTGCGCTATAATTTCGTCCGCGCGAACTGGCGGCTGGTTCCTTATATTTCCGGTGGGCTTGGCCTCGGCTTCATCGATAGCAACGCGGATGGATTCGGTTCGCAGGGGCAGGATTTTACTTTTAACATTCTGGGAAGCGCCGGTCTTTCCTATCGGATTACGCCGCACGCCAGCGTTCAGGCCGGCCTGCTTTACGAACATTTTTCCAACGCCGGGCTTTCGGACCCAAACCCGAGTTTGAACCTCCTCGGGCCCCAGGTCGGTTGTACCCTCTCCTTCTAATGGCTCCCCGCGAGAACGTTCTTGTCATCAAACGCGCCTTGTTTGATGAGCTGGGCTCTTTTCAAGGTCTGAACTTCGAGGCGCCGCATTATCTCGCCAGGCTTCTCGCGCGTGGAAACAACTACTTTCTGCCGCGCGCCGAGGCGGAGAATGATCCCACCCACAAACAGATCATTCCCTACGCTATCATCGCGCATCGCGGGCGCGTGCTGCATTATGTCCGTGGGAAAAAAGCGGGGGAACAGCGCCTGGTGGCCAAGGGTTCCATCGGCATCGGCGGTCACCTGAACGATACCGACGAATCACTTTTCGCCTGGGACGAAGAGGCGTATCGCGCGGGCGTGGAACGCGAGATTGCGGAAGAGATCCGTCTCGAGACCACCTTCGAGAATCGGATCCTGGCTCTGCTAAATGACGACAGCACAGAGGTCGGCCGCGTCCATCTTGGCGTCGTCCACGTGATCGAGCTCGATGCCCCGGCGGTGGAAAAGCGCGAAGCGATGATCACGCAGCTCGGATTTCTCACCCCCGCGGAACTTCACGCCCGCCGCGATAATCTCGAAACGTGGTCGCAGATCTGCGTCGATGCATTGCCGCGCCTGCTCGCTCCCGCCGCCGAAATCGCAACCGCCGATCTCGGAAGTCCGGCGGTCAGTTAATAGCCGAATCCCACCCCCTTGATCACGGCGTTGTCCCGGATGAGGGCGGCGTGAGATTGCTTGCCGGTAAACGCACCAAAGCGATTGCGCGAGTTAATCTTGAAACGAACGAGCCATCCGTTGAGGTGAGCTTCCTTCTCGCCCAAATCCGCGGGGATCGGATCACCTTCCCATTCGATCTTGGCGCTGTTCGCATCCACCAGCGATTTTTCCAGCCAGTTCCAGACGAGCTCTTTATAAAGTTTAGGAAATGGTCCGCACTGCGCCGGATCGGGAGCGGGGTTATCGCCCAGCGCACACGCGGTCGAGAGAATACTCACCACGAGGAGACCGCCCAGCATCTTCCAGCTCACTCGTCAGACAAGCGAATTTCTCCGCTCGCGCAACCGCGAAGGTGATGTCTGCGCGAAGGCGACGGCCTCCCGTGCGACGCGAAAAACGCCGTTTGCGCGTCCGCTCTCAATCCCTGCTTCCCAAAGAACGGAGCTGCATTGTAGCGTGGGCGGATGAGACCGTGGGCTGCTCTTCTATTTTTTTTCCTGCTTTTCTCCCTCTCGCTTTCCGCCGCGCCTGCTGCCCCGGCAGCCAGCACGCACACGGCGGCGTTCGACCCGGCGGCAGCTACCCGCGCGTGGCTCGATTCCATGCCAGCTGACGCGAAGGCCCGATCCGACGCCTACTTCGAAGGCGGCTACTGGCTCATTCTTTGGGATTACCTGCTCTCAGCCGGCATCGCGTTACTCCTGTTGCAGAGCGGACTCTCGGCCCGGCTCCGCGATTTTGCCGAAAG
>JBDTXE010000158.1:0-5333 GCA_040006335.1 Verrucomicrobiota bacterium
CCCTTATTGACATGACTGGCAGAATCGCCGCCGGCCGGTTTTGCCTGCACTCCGTGTGTCAGCAGCAGAACCATGCCGCTGCCCACTGCAACTCGTAGATGTGTAAACTTGATCATTTGTTTTTCTCGCGTCGATATCTTCTGCGCGTTAACCCCCTTCTGCGCCAGCAAAATCCGAAATCATGACGCTCCCCTCCACCCTTGCTTCGTCGACCCGTGGTCGAGAGCAGGATTTGTCGCGAGGTTATCTGGCCGTCTTCGCAACCGTCATCATCTGGTCGCTGCCATCGCTCTTCCAGTACTATCTCCTGCGCTATTATGACGTCTGGGCGCAAAATTTCTATCGCTACAGCGTGGCCTGCGTGGCCATCGCGCCTCTGGTTTACCTCCGTCTGCGGCGCGGCGGCGCCCGCTATGACTGGCGCGCTTTTCGCCTCTGTCTCCTGCCCACCATCCCGAATGTCGTCCATCAGATCACGCAAACCATCGCGCTCTATTACATCGGGCCGGGAGTCTACGCTGTTTTTGCGCGTTCCACCGTCATCGTCACTGCTCTCCTCGCCCTCGCGCTGTTTCCCGAGGAAAGGCGGGTTATTCGGCAATGGCAATTCCAGCTTGGAACGCTTTTGGGACTCGGAGGCGCCGTCGGGGTTTTTTGGTTTGAACCGGGTTTCCACACCGCCCACCTCCCCTTCCGCGGCATCGCGATCGCCTTTGCTGCCACTTTTTGCTGGGCGCTTTACGGCGTCTTCGTCAAGCGTGCTTCGGCCGAGCTCGGGGCGATCCGCAGTTTTGGGATGGTCAGCTTCCTTACTTCGCTCTTCCTTCTTCCCCTCACCCTCGCCTTCGGCAAAATTGGCACGCCGCTGCACGTCGGCTGGCACGTGAACGTCATCCTAATTGTTTCGGCGGTGACCTGCATCACCATGGCGCACGTCTTGTATTACGTAGCCATCCACCAGATCGGCGTCGCGCTCGCCCAGACCCTGCAGCTTCTTTGTCCCCTCGGGGCCGTCGCGCTCTCGGCGTTTGTTTTCGGCGAACGCCTTACCACGGCGCAATTCGTCTGCGGCGGGGTGCTGCTAATCGGCGCCTTCCTCGCCATGAAAGTCAAACCGCCGGCCTCCGCCGCGGCGGAGAACCTCTAGCTTCCAGAGTCCATCGTGCGGAAGGCTGCCGCTATCTCAATCGTTGCTAACAGAGAGGCGAGGGAGTGACACCCTTCCGGCTCGCTCAACGTCATCGCACTCGAGCAAAACAGAACCCGAGAAGAGGATCGCATCTTCATCTACCACGACTGCGCTCCTTCCCGAACCCGGCGCCTCTCCGGCTGCGGTAGAAGGAAAACTTTGCGGGCCAAGTCCGATTCCAGCACTTCGCGGCGATAGTAGCGGTTCAGGTAAGATTTGTCCGCGAGATCCAGGTTGACCGCTTGGAACTCCTCCCATGACCTCTCGCCACCGCGCGCCCGGCGCTCCGCGATCGCCGCCAGAAAGGCGACCGTCTTCGTCTCATGATAAATTTCCGGGCGCCCGGCCTTCGCGGCCAACAGACGCAAGCCGGCACCAAAACGCACCACCGTTTCACCGAAGGACAGGCGATCCAACATCTCGAAGGCTAAGCGCAAATGTTCGCGATGGTGGAACTGCGCGGGATCGAGCGCACCCGTAGCAAAGGCCTCGAGCTCCGCTTCGATCAGTTGGCACGCGCTTCGTCTGCCCTCTGGCGTCTCCACCATCCCCGTCTTCATTTCTCCACCAGGCGATGGCTGTCCTCGGCCGTCAGGCCAAGTTTGTAAACCGCGCGCAGCTTCTTCACTTGCGCCAGCGTCTCGCGGCTGAAAGGCGCTTTTCCTTCGAGGGCGTGCAGAGTGATGCCCTCCAGCAAATCGCCTAACGAGAGATCGAGATATTCCGCTAATCCCTTCAGCACCTTCACCAGGGTCTTCTCCATCCGCGCCCCCACCTGGACGCGTTCGACCTGCGTCTGAGTAGTCGTTTTCGCCTTCATGTTATAATGTTACCCATGTAACACTAAGACGCAAGCCTTTTTGAGCATCTGCGCCTGCTTCCCGTTTCCTTCGACGGTGCCACTGTCGGCCTTCCCTCGCTTCCTGGGCCACCCTCGCCGCCGCTGCCCTGGCACCTTCTCGCGGGTCGCCTTGGGGGTGACCGTATCATTTGCATTGCCAAAACGGCGCTGTCGTTTTCAATCTTCACGCCTCGATGAACCTGAGTCGTTATCTCGCCACGCGCCAAAAGACGGTCGAACGCGCGCTCGATCGTTTTCTGCCGCAGGAGGCCGCGGCGCCTGCAACCATCCATCGCGCCATGCGCTATTCGCTCTTTGCCGGCGGCAAACGATTGCGCCCGATCCTGACCCTGGCGGCGGCGGAAGCCTGCGGCGGGAAAATTTCCGGCGCGCTCCCCTTCGCCGCCGCAATCGAATGCATCCACACTTACTCCCTCGTCCACGACGACCTTCCCAGCATGGATAATGATGATTTCCGCCGGGGCCGCCCCACCTGCCATAAGGTGTTCGGAGACGGCATCGCCATTCTGGCGGGCGACGCGCTGCTGACGGTGGCTTTCGAAATTGCCGCGCGCGCGAAGACAACGCCACGGTATGCCACCACCCTAACGATTCGAGAACTGGCCTTGGCTTCCGGGAGCCGGAAACTGATCGGCGGACAGGTCGCCGATCTGGAGGCCGAAGGGAAAAAGACCCTTCCGACCGAACTGCGTTTCATTCACGAAAACAAAACCGCGGCGATTCTCACGACGGCCGTCCGCCTCGGCGCCATGAGTGCCAATGCCAGCGCGCGGGAGTTGAGCGCGATAACGAAATTCGGGCGTGCCCTCGGCCTCGCCTTCCAGGTGATCGACGACATTCTCGATGTCACCCAAACCAGTGAAAAGCTGGGCAAGAGCGCGGGCAAGGATCTCGCGGCACAGAAAGCGACCTACCCCGCCATCCTCGGCCTGGAGGCATCGCGCGCAGAGGCGCGACGGCTAACGGCGGCCGCGCAGCGCACTCTCGGATCGTTTGACCGTAAAGCGGAACCACTGCGCCAAATCGCGAATTATCTGCTGGTGCGCGAATATTGATCCGCCCGCGTGCGAGAGAGCGGTCAGACCAGCGCCAGGTTCGGATCGATTTCGTCTGTTAACGAAGAATGGATTCCGCGCTTCGCGTTCTGCATGGCGGCGAACGCGATCATGGCGGCATTGTCGGTGCTGAGCCACGGCTCGGCGACGATAAGGTCAAGACCGCCCAACGCACAAGCGTTCCGCAAATCCTCCCGTAACGCCTGATTGCAACTTACTCCGCCGCTCAAGGTGAGTCGGCGAACCCGAGCCTCTTTGACCGCCCGCAGACTCTTCGCGCGCAAAACCTCGATTACCGCGGCTTGGAAGGAAGCGCAGACATCCGCAATTTCCGCGGGAGTAAATGCCGTCTCGTTCGTATCGCGAATCAACTTCGGGAGCAGATACCGTACGGCCGTTTTCACTCCACTAAAGCTGAAATTGAGATCGTCGGACTTCAGCATCGGACGCGGCAAATTAAAGCGACCCGGATTACCACTACGAGCGCGCAGCTCGACCTCCGGGCCCCCCGGGTAACCGAGCCCCAGCATCTTCGCGACCTTGTCGAAGGCCTCACCGGCGGCATCATCAACGGTGCGGCCAAGAATCTCGTAATGGCCAAACGCGCGGACATGAACAAGCAGAGTGTGACCGCCGCTAACGATCAGCGAAACGTTCGGTTCGATCTCGCTCTTTCCGAAAAATGGCGAGAGCAAGTGCCCTTCCAAGTGATTGACCGGCAGAAAAGGTTTCCCGGCACCGATCGCCAACCCCTTGGCGGTAGAGCTGCCCACGAGGAGAGAACTCGCCAACCCCGGCCCGGTGGTGGCGGCGAAGATGTCGATCTCCTTCGAATCCAGACCAGCCGCGCGGAAGGCGCGATCGAGTAACTCCGGCAGGTCATGCAGATGATTGCGCGAAGCGAATTCCGGAACCACTCCTCCGAAACTGCGATGAGTCGCGCTTTGAGAAGAAACTTCACTCGCGCGCAAGGTATCGCCCTGCAGGATCGCGACGGCGGTTTCATCGCAGGAGGTTTCGATCGCCAAAACAATCATGCGTTGTGGACGCGGCTCCGCGAAGGCAGCGACACTATCGCTTCGCCGCGTCGGTTTTGAGACTATTCTCCTGCGCGTAAATCATCACCCCTCGGAGCGCGTCGAGCGCGCGCAGCATCTGCGGGTCGCGGGTGCGAATGGCCACCTTTTCGTCCTCGCCTTTCCCTTCCGTCGTCCGTGAAGCGAGCAGAGTTCGCTCTTGTTCGGCCGTCATCGGCACGAGCAGGTTAGGGGTAACCCCATTCCCGTGAATGACCTGCTTGCCTGGAGTATAATATTTCGCCGTGGTAAATCGCAGCGCCGAACCGTCAGGCAACTGCATCACATTCTGCACCGAGCCCTTGCCGAACGTCGTTTCACCGACGAGGACCGCACGCTTCAAGTCCTTGAGCGCTCCCGAAACGATCTCCGCGCCGCTCGCGCTCGCTTCGTTCACCAGCACCGCGAGGGGAAATCGCGGGCGTGTTTTCGTCGCGCCGCTGGTGGCATAATCGCGTTCCTGGGAGGCCGCTCGCCCCTGGGTCGAGACGACGTTGGTGTTCGGGGGAAGAAATTGGGCGCAGACGTCAACCGCGCTGGTGAGCAACCCGCCGGGATTATTTCTCAGATCGAGAATCAACGCCTGCATTCCCTGCTTCTGCAATTCGTCGAGGGAATGCGCCAGTTCCTCTGCTGTCGGCTCGTTGAACTGCGTGATCCGCACATAGCCCACCTTGAAACCGCCGGTCAGCTCGGGGTCGAGCAGGTGCGCCGCTTTGACGCTTTGCACTTTCACTTCCGCGCGATTGAGAGCGTAGTCTTTGACCTCTTTCGTCGCGGGGCGCAGCATCGTCAGCGTCACTTTTTCTCCAGGCTTCCCGCGCAAGACCGTGATCGCCTGCGTGAGATCCATTTTTTCGGTGGGCGACCCGTTGATTTTCAGAATTTGATCGCCGCTCATGATTCCAGCCTTGGCGGCGGGAGTATCTTCCATCGGCGTCACCACGGTGAGGACCCCATTTTTCAACGACACCTCGATCCCGAGACCGTTAAACCGGCTGCGCGTATCCTCCTGCATGTCGTGAAAATCGTCCGGCTCCATGAACTGGCTGTGCGGATCGAGCGAGGAAAGCATTCCTTTCATCGCGGCGTAGACCAGATCGTGGTAGCTGGTTTTCTCGCCATCGACGTAATCCTGCCGCAGAAGCTGG
>JBDTXE010000159.1:0-5321 GCA_040006335.1 Verrucomicrobiota bacterium
GAAGAGATCAAAACCGTGCCAGGCCCAGTCTAATTGGGAATTCGCTCGCCATTTCCAAATCGACGCCGCGCGCTTTTTGTGATCCGGAATTCTGATAGGCTTCTTCGATTGAGACGATCGCGCCATTGGCGTCGCGGTTGACGGCTTCCAGAGGCAGCAATCGACCCGTAACAGAGCGGTCAATTACATTTTGCAGATCCGGAATCGTCACCCGGCCTTTGCTCTCGATATCGTAAAAGTCGATGGTCAGAGTCAGACCCTGGACAAATTTCGGGGTGTAAACAAAGCCGCCGCTAAAGGAGCGCGAATCTTCCGGCTGCAAGTTTGGATTGCTGCGGACAATAAAAGCGGCTGCGTCCACGCGGGTGTGGGTGGCCGGATCAAACAAGGCGGCTGGAGCAAATGCCGGCGGAGTTAAACCTTGAAAAGGACTTCCGAATAACTCGATCAGGGAGGGTTGATGAAATCCCTCGCCCCAGGTGGCGCGCACAGTGAGCGAATCGCCGAAGGGCTGCCAGCGCATCCCAAATTTCGGGACGAGAACGTTGGTGTCGTTATTCCGAAAAGCTTCGAAACGAACCGCCGCCGTAAACTCCAACGCATGAAATCCCGGCGCTCCAAATGTCGGACTGAAGACCGGGATGCTCGTTTCACTGTAGAAGGCATAGGCCTTCCGGCCGGCATCGGTGAAATTGCCGGGACCGGTGCCGAGAATATCGCCGGCGATTGCCGCCTCATCGGGCCCCTGGCGGAGACTCTCGCGTCGAAATTGTCCACCAAGGGCCAGGCCGACTCCGCCGGCCGGCAACGTGAAAAGCGAGGTCGTATAAATGTTAAGATCGAGCGTGGCCAGTTTGGAGGTATCGACTGATGTCGGATGAATGGTCGCGAAAGCCGTCGAGGCGGCATTGGTTGCGATCGGAACGCGATAATCGCCGAACGGATTGTAAGGAACCGTCGTGCCGATGAACTCGGTTGAGGCGGGATCGAAAATAGGATCGGCGGCGTTAAGAATGCGATTGAAACGTGAAGCTGAGACCTGGGTGTCTCTGGAAGTGTTCTTGATTTCGCTGTAGCGAAAGCCCGCGTCATATCCCCAGCTCCCGTCGAAGAGCTTGTCGCCTTTTATGCCGAGGGTGGAAAGAAAGGCGTCGGTTTCATTAGTCCGGATGCGATTGCCAAATTCGGCAAGACGCCCACGCGTGAGGCCGGAGATAATTTGTTGAAATGGATTGAAGGGATTAAATGCTCCCAGGGGAACACCGGTCTCCTCGTAGGACGGTCCACCAAGAACCGGCCCCGGTGCATGAGGCGGGATGGCGAGCGTGACGTTGCCGGGGGTCTTGAACCTGCCTGTCGCGACGGGCGCCAGTTCGTAACGAGTCCTTACGTTTTGGTAAAGCAGATCCGCATACAGCACCACTTGATCGCCGAATACCTTATGGGTGGCGTTGAAAAACCCGCCGTAGCGATCCGTGTCGGGCAGGGCCTCACTAAAAGCGTTGGGATTAAAGAGCGAACGGGGAACGCGACTGTAGGTATAATTTGCGGCCGGCGAGTTCCCGTTAGTCAAGAACGGAGCGTGCCCAAAAAGAGTTTCGCCCGGAGGAAGATCATCCGGGACAACACCAGCGGCGATCACGGCGTCGCGCGAAAGCTGGAGATTAATCGGGCTTGAATCTCGTGACCCGAAAGCAATCTTATTCGAGTAGCCACGATCCCGATTAAAGATCGAGTTACGATGATAATAGTTGAGCACGCCGCTGAGGCTGGTCTTTTCGTTGCCCGCCCCGAAGACGAGTGAGGTCGCGAATTCGCCTGAATCCTTGTCGAGCGTGTTGCCATACTCGACGCCAGCTTCCGCGCCGCGATAATCACGGCGGAGTTTGATGTTCACGACCCCGGCGACGGCATCGGCTCCATAAATACTCGACGCGCCATCTTTCAAAACTTCGATGCTTTCGATCGCCGCACGGGGGATGGAATTGAGATCGACGAAGGTCACGGCACCATTACTGGTGCCCAGTGGATAGGGAGCGACCCTGCGCCCATCGATCAAAGTCAACGTGCTGCTGGCGTCGAAACCGCGCAACGAGATCGAGGAGGCACCAGAGGTCAACTGATTGCCAGTGTTTGAACTGGGCACCCCGTTGGGGCCGGCGACGGTGAGGTTCCTGATCAACTCCTCTGTCGTCCGCTCGCCCGATTTATCGATCAGATCGCGAGTGATGGTTTGCACCGGATTAGGTCCAACTTCCGCCGCAGTAGGAATATTGGACCCGGTCACAATGACGCGCTCGACCTCGGCGACCGCACTGTTACCGGCGACTTCCTCGGCCGGGGAGGGCGTGGAATCCTGGCCGAATGTCGTCGAAACCGGAAAAAGAATAAATCCGGCGACCGTTAGCCCGAGGCGACAGGTGTATGGTTTCTTCACCGAGCCCCTCCACCAGCTCGCGACGCTAGGGCGCATAGGGGTCGTTTAACAGGATTTTTTCGAAGTTGTCACTTAAAAGGTGTGAGGACGAGCAATGCGCGCTCCCATTTTGAAGGCAAATGGGTGTCCAGCGCACTGCCGCCCTGATCGGGCCCTGACGTTTAGTAAACCGTTTTCGGCTCGGGGCGGGCGATGATTTTCTGGAAGCGCGGGGCGTTTCGCAGCGGATCCCACTCCCAGCGCCACTTCAGCTCGGCCACGGTCATGTTATAGACTCCCTCCTGAGTTAAATCGGCCGGAACGGTCAGCAAATGTTCGATCAACTCGATCGCACGGTCCGACTCACCGGTGCGCGCATAAACCAAAGCCAGACCCGCGGAAGCATCATTCTTTTCTAGCATTGAAGCGGCTGCCGCTATTTCCACCGCGCGTTGGCCCTCGCGAATGGCCTCCTCTTTGCGCCCCAGAAAAGCATCAATCAATCCAAGATTGATGTAAGAATAGTAGTCGTTAGGCGAAGCGGCCCTCAGGTTCTCCATCTCCTGCCGCGTGGCCAAGAGCGTGCGCTCGATGCCGGCACGGTCTCCTCCCCGCGCCACCGCAAGCAAAGCTTCGTGCATGCCCTTCGTATGTGGTTCGTCCTCGAAGACGTTGGCCGGCAATTCCTGGAGGAGCCGTTTCGCAGTCACAAAATCGCGCTCGAGGATCGCGAGTTCGAATCGAAAATACATATGCAGCTCTGGCGGGTCAGCCTCACCGCCAGTGGGAGCCGTAGCCAGCTCTTGCTTTATTGGGTCCAGATTCCCGGTCCTTAGAAATTCGTCCCACGCGCGGTGGTATTTCCAATGCCGTTGACCGCCGTGAAGAAGGGCGCGGACTCGGTCTGCCGTCTGCTCCGCTTCGGGCCAATCTCGCACGTCGCGCAGCGTCATGGCCAGCATGCGCAAGACGTTGGTATCGCGTGGGTCCAGGATCTCGGCCCGGCGCAACGCGGCGATTCTTTCGCGAATCTTGTTCTTTTGTCGATAAATGATCGCGCGGGTCTGCCACACCTCGGCCGAATTCGGCATTAACTTTTCCGCCTCCGTTAGTTCCGCAAGAGCGCGATCAGAATCGCGGAGGCCCCAGTAATAGTAGGCCAGCGCCAGCCGGGCCTCGCCCATTCCAGGCCGGAGACGGAGCGCTTCCTGAGCTTCAGAGAGGGCTTTTGCCTTTAGCACAGGATCGCCATCAGGTCCCGACGATGCGAAGCTTAGCCCCATCGAAAGCCGCGCCCGCGCCAGCGCAAAGGTGGGATCAAGATCGATCGCTTGTTGATAAAGTTTCATGATCGCTTCTGGCTCCACGTCCGAAGTGAGGAGTCGAAGTTCCATCTCCCGTGCCCTTAGGTAGAGAAGATAAGCCTCCGAGTTTCCGGTCGGCTTGGTTGCGACCACCCTCTTTTCCGTTGGAGTAAGAGTGGCCTCAAGTTCGCGCGCGATTTGGAGCGCAATTTCGCCTTGAAGCGAAAGTGCATTCGTCAGCGTGCGCTCGTAACGCTGCGACCAGATTTGCCGATCGTTGCGGGTATCGACTAACTGCACATTAACAACGACGTCATTTGCCTGGCGACGAACGCTCCCTTGCAGCACATGGGCGACGCGCAATGTGTTCCCGATTTCTCGCACTTTTCCAGCTACAGCTTCCCCGCGGTAAGCCATGACCGAAGCCCGGGCGATGACCGTGAGAGCCTGAATTTTTCCGAGACTGGTCAAGACATCGTCCTGAATGCCTTCGGCAAAAAAAGCATCATCCTTCTCCGCGCTCAGATTTTGAAATGGGAGGACGGCGATACTCTTCTGCAGGATACGCGACTCCGTCAGCTGAACTATCGGTGTTTCTGTCGTTTTTGATTTGCGCGCGACAGTGTAGCCGAAGATGGCCAGGCCGATAAGCAGGACGATAGCGAGCAGAGCCCCCGCGATGAAGAAGCGTCGCTTTTTTTGAGAGCGCGATCGCTCGCCCCGCGCCGCGATTTCTCGTTGTAGCCGCAGCCGCTCGAACCCGGCCGGGGTCGCTGAGTTGCCAAAGTTGTCGCCGTACAGATTCACGACGTCGATGGTGACTCCGTGCTTCACTTTGATCTGCCCCAGATCATGCAGCTGGGTGCGCCAGCGACCGTATTGAGCCAGGTCGTCGGCGATCCGCCTGGAAAGCAGAATATGTCCGGTATCACCGCAGTCCATGATCCGCTGCGCCATGTTGATGCCCGCGCCGGCAACGTTCCTGACATCGTTCACATCTGTCACCCGATCGACGGGTCCACTATGAATCCCCATGCGCAATGGAAGCTCTGGCCGCGCGCGCAGTTCCCTCGCGATTTGCTTCGCGCAGCGCACCGGTTCCTCCGGGCTGCCGAAAAAGGCTAAAGCCATGCCGTCGCCCGTGGCCAGTCGGACGAGCCTTCCGGCCGTATCAGCAATGCGAAACTCTTCCGTCTCACGGACGATCAGCTGAAGCTTGTTGACGAGATCGCTCTGCTCATCCACCAGCAGTTTCGAATACCCGACGATGTCCATGAACAGGACATGTGCGATCTCGAGTCGAGAAACAGAATCGAGCTCAGCAGTCATAAGGGCCAGGCGCTCCGTGCCTGGCCCAGTATCTCTTTCAACTGCCAGAGTCGAAAGTAAAGTCGTGCGTCCGATTTCCCGCGCCCGTGGTTAGCTCTCGTCGCAGCTTCCGGGGCGCTCAAAACGCTTCTGGCCCATCAAGCCTCGCGCGGCTTTCGTCGCGCAACTATCAAGTTGCGTCCGGCAAGTTGAAACTTGCCCCACTTAGATCATGCCGAGCTTCATCCGGCCCGCTTCACTGATCATATTCTGACTCCAGGGCGGATCCCAGA
>JBDTXE010000160.1:0-5155 GCA_040006335.1 Verrucomicrobiota bacterium
CACTTGCAGCAAAAAATTCGCACGGGAGCGATCCTGCGCTGCCTTGGTGCCAGCGCGCGGGGCGCTTCCCTGATTTACTTTCTGCAGGTCGCGGGCATGACCCTGGCGGGCGCTTCCTTCGGTGGCCTTCTGGGACTGGGACTGCAATGCTTGCTGCCACGCCTCCTGCGTTCGTTTCTGCCGCTGGAAATTCCGACGACGCTCATGTGGCAGCCGATCGCCCGTGGCGTCGGTCTCGGCGCCGGTCTTTGTCTGCTCTTTGCTCTTCCGCCGCTCCTGCGCTTCCGCAGGATTTCGCCCTTGCTGACGTTGCGGGCTGCCGCCGGCGAAACGAGGCGCCTTCGCTTTGATCCGCTCATTTTTTGCAGCTACCTTTTGATCGCCGGCAGCGTCACGGCCTTCGCGATTTGGCAGAGCGACAGCTGGCGTCACGGCCTGATCTTCGCCCTGGCTCTCGGTCTTGCCGTGGCCATCTTCGCCGGCGTCGCATGGCTTCTTGCCGCAGGGGTGCGACGTTTTCTCCCGGGGCGTCTGAGCTTCCCCTTCCGGCAGGGACTGGCCAATCTGCATCGTCCGCACAATCGCACTCTCCTTCTCCTGGTTTCGCTCGGGCTTGGCACCTTTCTCCTGCTGACTCTGCAACTGACCCGGGCGGCCGTGCTCGGGCAATTCCAGAATCTCGATCGCAACGACCAGCCCAATCTCTTTCTTTGGGACATTCAGCCTGACCAGCGAGAAGCGGTCGCTGGTCTGGTGCGATCGCTTGGTTTCCCGGTTATTCAACGCGCGCCCGTTGTCACCATGCGTTTGCTTCAGGTGAAAGATCGTAAGAGCAGCGAACTGCTGGCCGATCCGAAGCGGAAGATTCCGGAGTGGGAATTGGAACGCGAGTATCGGTCCACTTTCCGCGATCGTCTGGCGGAGACGGAGAGCCTCCGGGCTGGCCACTGGATCGCGCGCGTCGATTACCACCAGGGCGACGTTGTTCCCGTGTCGTTAGATCGAGAAATCGCGCATGATCTTAGCGTAGGCCTCGGGGACGAGCTCGTCTTCGACGTCCAGGGCGTGCCGATCCGCACCCACGTCGCCAGTTTGAGAGAGATCGACTGGAAGCGTTTCCAGACAAACTTCTTCGTCGTTTTCCCCGCCGGCGTCCTGGAGACTGCGCCCGGGTTCGAGATTCTGGTCACGCGCGCAGGGACACCCGCCGATTCAGCGCGCCTCCAGAATGCGGTGGTGCGCCAGTTCCCGAATGTTTCCGCGCTCGATCTCGCCTCCGTTATTCAAACGGTCGATTCCATCCTGAGCAAAGTCGCCCTCGCCATCCGCATTATTTCTTTGTTCACCATCGTGACGGGCTTGATCGTCGTGGCCAGTGCGATCTGGAGCGGCCGTTATCAGCGCGTGCAGGAAAGCGTTCTCCTCCGCACCCTGGGAGCGTCACGCCGGCAAATCTGGCAGATCCTGGGCGCGGAATATTTGTTCCTCGGCCTGCTCGCCAGTCTCACCGGCACGCTCTTGGCCATCGCCGCCAGCTGGGCCCTCGCGCGTTACGTTTTTGAGATCGACTACCAGTTGAATCTCGTTGTTGTTTTGCTGGGAATTGCCATTGCCACGGTGCTGACCGTCCTGCTCGGCGTCCTGACGAGTCGAGGTGTCGGGAACGCACCGCCATTACAGATATTTCGGGAAGCGGGCGAATAAGTGAGCGGGCGGGCATCTTTCAGGACCGTGAAAGCCCCTTTCTCAAAAGATTCCACCTCACGCTAACGGGGCGTGAACTCGAGCGTCGGCTGACCCGCGGCCTGGAGTTTCTGATTCAATTCAGGCAGGTCGTGGTCGATGATCGCCTGCCATTGCGCCATCGCGTCCGGTGCTGCCTTCTCCAGTTCCGCCACCGCCGCCTGCACGGAAGGACGTGGCGGTTCGTCCGCATCCTGCAAGGTCGCAAAAAGCCGGCGTGTTTTTGTGAGAGCATCAAAGCTCAGCGGTGCACTCGGGCGCCGGTTGGGCGGCGCGATCGTCTCCAGTTTTTCTTTGAACGCGGCAGCGGGTTCGCGAGCCGGACCAGCGGACAATTTCGCCAACTTTTCCAAGAGCGAATCAAATTGTCGGCCGATCGGTTCCAACTTCTGCCGCAACTCGTAAAGTCTCTGCGAGAGCTCGAACTGTTGGAGGAGCCCTGTCGGCGACGTTTTAATGCGTGGATCCATCTTGAGCGCGAGTTTTTGGGTGAACGATTTTCCGCCGGCGGACAAGGTCACAATGTAATCGCCGGGCGCGGCCCATGGTCCCGTCGCCTCCGCCGGCGTGTCGCGGTAGATCGCCGTCATCGGGAATTCCGGCTTCAAATTCGCAATCGGCGACCAGTGGAGATCCCAGACGAATCGGTGCCAGCCGGGCGACGCGGCAAGGACCTGCGGCGGGCGCACCCAAAATTCCGGGATGCGCATTTCCTTCACCACCGGCCGGACCGGCGGATTGTCGCTCGCGTAGCGGCGCACCAATTTCCCTTGGGTGTCTTTGATCTCCAGCGTGACGACGCCGGCGGTGTCGTTGCTCAGAAAATAGTCGAGCGTGGCGCCGTCGGGAGGATTTTCACCAACCGGCTCATCGGGTGGCAACGGGGTGTCGGTGTTCGTATTCCAGCGCACGCGGAGAGCGACGGGCGGCGCGATCAACGTGGTCGCGGTCTCTCCCGGCTTCATTTGTCGCAGCGCGGTCACGTTATCCAAGATCCAAAAACCGCGGCCGTGGGTCGCGATCGCCAGATCGTCCTCCTTCACAATCAGATCGCGCACCGAAGTGGCGGGAAGATTCAGGCGCAGGGATTGCCAGTTCTCTCCATCATCTAACGAGAAGTACACGCCTCGCTCAGTTCCACAGTAGAGCAGTCCCGGTCGCCTCGGATCCTCGCGCACGGTGTTGACCGTTTGGCCATCGCCGAGCCCTCGCACGATCTCCTGCCAGGTAGCCCCACTGTCATGCGTGCGAAGAAGGTGCGGGCGATTATCGTCCAGTCGCAGGGTATTGATCGCCGCGTAAGCCGTGTTGGCATCGAAATGTCCCGCGTCCAGTTGCGCCACCTTTTGCCACGCGCTCAAGCTCGGCGGAGTCACATCCTTCCAATTTTTGCCTCCATCGCTGGTGAGATGAATCAGCCCATCGTCCGTTCCCGCCCAAATTCGCCCGGAATCGATTGGTGAAGGTGCGACCGCATAAATGACCCCGCGTGGTTTCACGCCCGCGGTCGGCTCGTTTCGATATTTCCCGATCGAGGCCGGCAACTCGAAAGTCTTTCGCGTCAGATCAGGGCTAATCTGCGTCCAATTGTCGCCGCGGTCGCGCGTTTGCCACAGGGTGTTACCGCTAAAAAAAAGCAAATGCGGATCGAGCGGGGAGAAAATGACAGGCTGTGTTCGAATCATTCGAAAATCCTTGGAGGGAAGCGGTAGCGGCAGAATGTCGACGGCCTGGCTGGTCCGGCGATCGTAGCGTGAAAGCTTCCCGCCGTAGATCACGTCTGGGTCGAGCGGGTCGGCCGTGACGTAGCCGTACTCCTCGGCCCCAACGGGATGCCACTCGCGAAAGGTGATGGCGCCGTCGTTCCCCCGGGAAGAGATGCCGACGGAGCCACTCTCCTGTTGCCCACTGTAAAGATGATACGGAAAAGCGTTGTCGGCGCTGACGTGGTAAAGCTGAGCCGTCGGCTGGTTGTACCACGAGCTCCAGCTCTCGCCGCCATTCAGGGTGACAATGGCACCCTGGTCGCTCCCGAGGAGAATAATTCGCGAATCGTTAGGATTGATCCAAATATTCTGATAATCGTCACCACCGGGCGCCCCGCGCCAGCCCTGCCAGGATTTGCCGCTATCAGTGGACTTCCAGCAAACGACACTAGCGGAGTAGATGGTGTTGGCATCCTTGGGGTCGAACCGCACCACTGGCAGATCGCCGCCACCGATGCCGGCGCCTGGTCGCGGATCATCCGTTGCCACCTGCCAGCTTTCGCCCGCGTCGACGGAGCGGTAGAGCTTGGCGTCATCCCGTGTCGCGACGGTGGCGCAGAGGATTTCTGGAGCGCTGGGAGCGAGCGCGAGATTGGCCTGCACGATGTCGCGGGGGAGACCCTGGGAGAGGCGGCGCCAGGTCGTGCCCCCGTCTAATGATTTGTAGATGCCACCGTTGCTCCCATTCCAGGTGCTATTTTCCCAAGGACCTTCGCGCGATTCCCAGAGCGCGGCATAAACCGTGGAAGGGTTGCTCGGATCGATCTGAACGTCGGAGGCCCCGGTGTTCTCGTCGACATAAAGCACCTTCGCGAACGTTTGGCCCCCGTCCTCCGAGCGAAAAAGTCCGCGCTCCTCGTTTGGCCCGTAAGGGTGACCGCCGACCGCGACGAAAAGCCGATCCGAGTTTCGCGGATCGACCGCCAGCTGGGTGATCTGCTGTCCATCGCGCAAGCCGAGGTGGGTCCAGGATTTTCCTCCGTCTAACGACTTATAGACGCCGTCGCCGACCGATAAATCCGGCCGATGCAAACCTTCTCCGCTGCCGACGTAGATCACGTCGGGATGGGAAAGCGAAACCGCGATGGCCCCGATGGAGGCGGTCGGCTGATCGTCAAAAATCGGGCGCCAGGTGCGACCGGCGTCATTGGTCTTAAAGACACCACCGTTAACCTGGGCCATGTAAAACAGGTGAGGCTGCGATGGTACCCCGCAAACAGCCCGAGTTCGGCCGCCGCGAAACGGTCCGACATTGCGCCAATGCCAAAGGCCTGAGAAATCTGACGGAGTCGGCGCGGTTTGGGCCGAGCCTGCGTCGAGCAGGAAAAGCAGCGCGCACAAGGTGCGACGACAAACAAGCTTGCTCATATTTTCCTCCGTTACTCGCTTAAGTCGGGGATGTGACCGTAGCCGATAAAATTGGGTCGCAGCTTGCCACTATCGCCAGTTTCCGGCTTCGGTATTTTGAAATCGAACACGCTCACCCCGAACCGCTGCTGGCCATCGTAAGTGCGCCCATCGCTGGCGCCGACCATGACGCGCTTGCCCGATTTTTTTTCTCGTCCGAGGTAGATCATGGCATGCGTGATGGGCGGGTCCCGCTCGATACTGTAGGTGCCCGTCCAAAAGAGGAGATCGCCCGGCCG
>JBDTXE010000161.1:0-5139 GCA_040006335.1 Verrucomicrobiota bacterium
AGCATGTGCTTGAGCGAAAAATGCGTCTCGAAATCTCCGCTGATCATGCGCGGTAATTTCAGATCGAGTGTGCCCGACTTGCTCGCGTTCTCCTGCAAGGCTTCGACGAATTTCTCCAGAGGAATACCCGCTTCCTGCACCAGGGCCATCGCTTCGGCCGCCGCCTGAACGCTGGCCGCAGTCACGATATTAGTCGCCACCTTCATTACAGCGGCCTGTCCGAGTTCCCCGACGTGCACGATTTCCTTGCTGCTTGCGCGCAAGAGCGGCATCACTTCCTGCCGCGCCGCTTCATCCCCGGCGAGGTAATAAACGAGCTGCCCGTTTTCCGCCGCCTGTTTGCTACCAGTAAAAGGCGCCTCGACCAAACGCGCGCCGCGACGCTTCACCACCTCGGCCGCCTCCATCACGCTGTCGGGCGAAACCGTGGAATGCACAATCACGATGTGCTGCGGAGTAAGACTGGGCGCCGCACTGCGAATCACCTGCCCCAGCGCTTCGTCGTCGCCGACAAAGACCTGAAGGTAGTTGCACATCTGAGCCAACTCCGCAGGGGATCCCACAAAGCTCGGCACCGCTCGCGGCGAACGATTCCAAACGAAGACCGAAAAGCCCTGGTGACGCAAATGGTCGGCGATCCGGCGGCCAATGATGCCGAGACCAATCACACCGACGCTTTTGCGGAACGGACGAGCCATGGAAATTGTTCTATAAAGTGCGTTAAAAAGAAGCCGTGGGCAACGCCAAGTTAATCTTTCTGGGCGGTTGCGATAAAGCCTCCTGCTTGCGCTAAAAGCTTCTGTCGGGCCAAAAGCGCAGTTTTCCTTTTGCCGGCGGAAAGTGTGGCGAGGATCTCGGGGGTCGCTTCGGCAAGGCTGAGAGCGCGCGGCGGTCGACTCTCCATGACCTGCACCGCATGCAGCCCAAGATGCGATCTAATCAGCGTCGGCGCGGCATTTGCCGGCAGGCGGGAAGCGGCATCGAATATTTCAGCCGGGGTTCGCGCGGCCGCGATCCATCCCAGGTCACCCCCTCGGTCCCGGCTCGATTCATCTTCAGATATCGCCCCCGCGAGAGTGGCAAAATCCCCTCCCGCCCGGAGTTTCCTCAGGATTTCAGTCATTGCTTCCTCTTTTGCCTGCACGATTTCGGCGGCGCTTCCAGCGGGCGCAGCGAGAAAAATATGACGTAGATGCAGCCGCAAAGGAAGCACGAAGTCTTCGGAGTGCTGTGAATAATAGCGAGCGACTTCGGCCGGCGACACGGAGGCTGCGTTCGTAATCTGCTGCTCGAGAGCCTGCTCTCCAGCCAGCGTCTCGGAAATCGCTGCTCGCAAGCCCTCCGAGGTCAAAGAACCGGACCGGAGGGAGGCGCGATATTGCTTTTCATCCGCGAATTGGCCGCGGAGTGCTCGGGAGATTCGTTCCACCTCGGCCGGGCTGGTCTCGCCCCCGCCATCCTCGCGTAACCTGGTCGTGGCCACGAATTCTTCCGGAGTCTGTCCCTGGAGATCAGCTGCAAAGACGCCGAGGCCGCTCACGAATGCAATCATCGGGCCGCGCCCGTTCCATCGTCCTGCAAATTCGTGCTCTCCCCGCTGGCGTGCCAGCCATTCGCCCGCCACTGCACCAAGCAACACTGCCAGGAAAAAAGCGAGCAGCCTCATCAGCGGGCGCGGAGAAATGAGAGCGCCACCTCCCCCACGATGCGCAGACTCTCCGCGCTAATCTTGTCCATCGTGTCCTCGACCGTGTGCCAAGGCGGATAGTCGAAATCGATCAGATCGATCACCGGGAGGCCGATCGCATTCAGCGGCGTGTGATCGTCCGTAATGTTACTGGCAAAGTAGGTGAAATGATCGCGCAGCTTCAGCCGATCCGCCGCCGCGAAAATTCCGCGCGCCAGTTCTGCCGGCGAATCCGGCGGCATCGTCACGGTCAGAGATTTGTCGCCGACCATGTCGAAGAGAATTCCGCCGTGGAATTTCTTCACTTCTCCCGATGCTTTCAGTTCGTGCGCGAAATAACGGCTCCCGTAAATGCCGTCGGTTGCGCTGAATTCCTCGAAAGCTTCTTCTCCGTCGAAAAATACCAGCTCCAGTTTCGCCGCCAACGCCGGCTCCGCCGCCAGCACGCGGGCGAGCTCAAGCAGGAGACCGGTGCTCGATCCGCCGTCGTTTGCGCCCACAAAAGAAAACGAATCGAAAAGTTTGGTATCGTAGTGGGAACACAGCAGGAAATCCGGCGCGGCCTGCCCACCGAAAGTGGCGACAAGGTTTACGAAGGTAATGACGCCATTGGGTGTTTTGTCGGTGAAGGTTTGCCGCTGCACTTTCCATCCCGCGCCAGCGAGCTGATCGGAGATATAGGTGCGTGCCTTCTCGATGACGTCCGATCCTGCCGGGCGCGGTCCCAGCTCGACCAGGCGTTGAACGTGGGCGAGCGCTTTCTCTCCGGAAAACTCAGTTGCCGCGGCCCGCACCTCACCAGTTCCGAACGCACCCATCAGCGCAGCGGCCAGAGCGGCGCTGAAAAAAGGCCGCATGGAGGTTCAGCTATCGATCGGCAAACCGATGATCTGGAGAAGGCGGTGCAAATCATCGGAGCCGTAGTATTCGATCTCGATCCGGCCCAACTTCTCGCCGTGATGAAGGAGAACGCGCGTCCCGAGATGCTCCTGCAACCGCCCCTGGAGAGCTTCCGTCGCCGCAGCACTCGCGGACATTGCGGCCACCCGACGACGGCGAGGCTTACTTCCGCCCAGTTGTCGCGTGACCATTCGCTCCGTGGCACGGACGGTGGCGCTCCGGCGCAGGACCGTTTCGGCAACCGCGAGTTGTTCCTCGGGCGATTTTAAAGCAAGCAACACCTTGGCGTGCCCGACGGAAAGGAGATCCTGCGTCAGCCAGGTCTGGACCTGAGCATGCAGATCGAGTAACCGCATCGCATTCGCCACCGCCGCGCGACTACGACCGACTTTCTGCGCGATCTCTTCCTGGCGTAGATCAAAGTCGCGCACCAAACGAGCATAGCCCTGCGCTTCCTCGATCGGATTCAGGTCCGCCCTCTGTAAATTTTCAATAAGCGAGAGCTCGAGGACATCGCGGTCGCCCGCCTCGCGCACGATCACCGGCACCTGCCGCAGGCCGAGCGTCTGCGCCGCCCGCCACCGACGCTCGCCAGCAATCAGCTCGTGCCGGCCGTTCACCATCCGCACGATCAACGGCTGAATAATCCCGTGCTGCCGGACCGATTCGACCAATTCCTGCAGCGCCTCCGGAGCAAACTCTTTCCGCGGCTGGAGCGGGCTCGCCGAAATACTTTCCAAGCCGACGTGCCGCACGCTGTCACCCGGCGCGGCCGGTTCGGAAGGCGCAGCCGACGATGAGATAAGAGCGCTGAGACCTCGACCGAGCGCGGGGGATCTTGCCATGGAGATAGAGGCTATCGGATTGCCTAAACCAACGCAAACAACATCCCGAAAATCGGGACTAAGATTCCCCGATAAACCGATTCAACTTCGCTTCGAGAGTTCGGCCAGCGCCTGCAAGACATCGTCGCTATGCGTGGCCGGCTTCACCCCGTTGAAGACGCGCGCGATCTTGCCCTGCGGGTCAATGATGAAGGTGTTGCGCGCGGACATCTTCGCGCCCTCGTGCTCCATGACCGAGGCATAGCTGGTGGAGACCTTCGCATCGGTATCGGCGAGGAGTTTGAAGTGCAGTCCTTCCTTGGTGCAAAAATTTTGATGGGACTGCGCGTTATCGACGCTCACGCCCAGAATGACGGCGTTCGCCTTTTCATACTTGGCAAAATCGCGTTGGAAATTCTGCGCCTCCAGTGTGCAGCCGCTGGTGAAGTCTTTCGGATAAAAATAAAGCACGACCCATTTGCCTTTGTAATCCGCCAGACTCACCGGTTTGCCTTCGTTCGACGCCAGTGCGACCGCTGGTGCGGGTGCGCCGACCGCGGGAGGATTTTGAGCCATAAGTGAAGAAAAAGGCAGGAGACCAAGAAGAAGCAAGAGAGATGTTTTCATAGTTCGTTCGCCCGTCAGCAACCGGAGTTGGCGGGTGCGACAGCGTCGAGCAAATTCCAATAGGCGTCCAACGCTTCCTCGGCTGCGCTGAAGATTTCAGCCGGCACAGTGCCCGCTTCCAGGCAGCGCCCGAGAGCCGCGCGCTCCGCTTCCCGATGTTCGACATCTGCGGTGGCGTGCACGGCAAAATAACGAAGGCCGGCCTCACTCGTAACCCCGTAGGAATCGCGCAACCCGCGGATCTTCTCCTGCGCCACCAACGGCTGCTGGGACTCATAACAATAGAGGGCGGTCAGGCCCGACGCGAGACTGCGTTGGCAAAGCGCATCGAACGCCGCCACCGTCCGGCTCACCTGTGGAGAAGCTGGTTGCGCGGCTACCGCACTGCGCTCGCTGCCCAAAGCTTCGGCGAAGTCGAGCCAGAGCTCCGGATGCGGTGCCGGATTCTTAAGTTCGTCCTGCAAATTATCGGCCAGCGCGCTCCGCGTCGCCACGTCTTCGGCTTTCGCTGCGGTGGCTTCCAGATAACCGGGAAACGCTGCCACGTGGGGATAATAAAGGCGCGCATATCGCGCGAGATCATCTCGTGTTAACTCGCCGCGCTGCCACGCCTGATAGAAGGGATGCTGCAAAATCGAACGCTCCGCGATGAGGACGTCGAGCTGAGAAAGAAAAGTCGTCATGCCGCGATGCTGCAGTTGCTGGTTATCTCTGCGCAAGTGCAAAAGAATTAGTTTCTGCGGAAATCATCGGGATCGAGCCGTTGCGTTCCTCCATTCCTTCTCCACTCGACGATTATAAAAGGAAAATGATGATCACAACGAATCCCAGGATCGTACCAAGAACTCGCGTGATCGGACATCCCACGCGGACGATCTACGGCAGAGTGTAGACTTCGACCAGCGCCACCCCGGTGGTGTTATTTGCTCCGCGGACAATGGCGGTGTAGCGGCCCGGCGCGAGAGTGCGCACGATGGCCGATTCCAAGTCATTCGGCGGTGCCTTTCCCGTCGCGGTAATTTGCGTTTGCTGGGTGCTTTTCCAGTTATCGTTAAAGTTAAGGAGCGCGCCATTGGCGTCACGCAGCTCCAAAGTCGGATC
>JBDTXE010000162.1:0-5106 GCA_040006335.1 Verrucomicrobiota bacterium
ACCCTCGCGGCGGTTTTTGTCGCGACGATCGCATCCGGTTTGATTCCGGCCTGGCTGGCTTCGCGCACCAATACCGCTGCGATCATGAAAGAGGGCGGCCGCGGCACGACGAATCGTCTGGCGACCGCGATCATTCGCGTCCTCGTCGTCGGCCAGATCGCGCTTACCGCGCTTCTGTTGATCGCGTCCGCGTTGCAGGTCCGCTCGATCCGCAACCAAATCAAACTCGATTACGGTTACAACGAGCGCGGAATTTATTCGGCGCGCATGGCTTTGATGGAAGGCGCTTATCCGAACGAAGAAGCGCGCCGGCAATTTTTCATTCGCGCGGTGCGCTCTCTCCGCAGCGACCCCGCGTTTAGCGACGCCGCCATGACCGACCGCTTCCAAATGACGTTCGCAAACTTCGGGCAATACGAAATCGACGGGCAAGTTTACCAGACGGAGCGCGATCGCCCGCGCGGAAATTCCGAAGGGGTCTCCGATAATTATTTCAGCACGCTCGGCTTGAAGGTCGCGGAGGGGCGGGACTTCACCGTCGAGGACAGCGATGCGAAACAGCCGGTCGCAATCGTCAACGCGAGCTTCGCGCGGAAGCACTGGGGCAACCAAAGCCCGATCGGCCGGCGTTTGCGCATCTTTAATCCTGCGCAAACACAACCCTGGCGTACCGTCGTCGGCGTCGTTCCCGACACGCTGATGCAGGGACCCTTTAATCAGGAAACAGACAGCGCCGGATTCTATGTGCCGTTGCTCGGCTCGTCGCCCGCGCCCCAATTCTGCACTCTGATCGTGCGACCCCACGCCGGGCAATCGGCGGGGCAGCTTGGGCCAGCGCTGAGCAAATCTGTGGCGCGCCTCGATTCCGATCTGCCAATTTATTTCCCCGGCACGCCGGAGAAATTGCACGGCGATTTCCTCTCCGGCAATCGACTCATCGCCACACTCTTCGGCATTTTCGGCGCGGTCGCATTCTTCCTTTCCGCGGTCGGTCTTTACGGGGTGATGAGTTTCTCCGTGAATCAACGCACCCAGGAGTTCGGCATTCGCATGGCGCTCGGCGCGAACGCGGCGCGTATCTTCCGCCTCGTCATGACGCAGGGTGCGTGGCAACTCGCCGTCGGGCTCTTCCTTGGGATGGGCGCGACCGCATTACTCCTGGGCGTGCTCGCGGCCGGGGCTCTGCAACAAATACTCTTCAAGGTGAACGCGCTCGATCCTTTTCTGTATGGAACCGTGGCCGCTTTGCTCACGGCGGTGGCGGCAGCGTCCTGTTTTGTTCCGGCCCGGCGCGCGACCCGGGTGAATCCGATCGTCGCACTGCGCTCCGAATAAAAGCTCCAGCTGCGGGAGAGTCGAAGTGCTGCTCCAAGACTGGTCGCGGCCGTAGAATTAGAAAATGAAAAAGCCCGAACCGTTGTCACGATTCGGGCCTTCCAAATTATTACCCCGCAGATGCCGTTTAGGTGGGCTCCCGTTCCCTTTCGGTCACGGGCGGACGACCGTCGCGCGCGCGTCTGACTTCCAATTAAGGCATGTCATTTTCACAGCGCAACCAAGCCTCCTAGGTCATGAATATCGGTTCGGGATTCCATCCTGTATCTCGAACATCGCAGGGTAAAATTTCAAAAAACTATTCGCGCAGCTCGGCCCGGACTTCCTCGCGCAATCGCTCGCGGATCCGGCTGTGGGCCGCGCTTACTTCTTCAGTTGTCAGTGTCCGATTTTTCGCCCGGTATGTCAACGAGTAGCCCAGGGATTTGCGGGCGGTCGTGTCTTCGCGGCCGGTATTTTCGCTGAAGAGATCGAACAATTTCGCGCTTTCGAGCAAAGGTTCGTTCGCGAGGGCAATGACCTGCGTTACATCCCCGTGCATCACCTCCGGAGCGACGAACATGGCAATGTCGCGTTTGATCGCGGGAAAACGGTCGATCTCCCGGAAACTAATCGAGTCCTGTTCGGTCGCGGCAATTCGGCGGAGCCCAAATTCCGCGACATAAATATTTCCCTCTAATCCCGCGGCGGCAGTTTCGGCACGAGAAAGTTGACCGACGAAGCCGGCGTGCTCGCTATCGAAAAGCAGTTCTGCTCCCAGGACGAGGCCCTGTTTTTCCGCGCGGACCCAATCGAAATCAGCGATCGTATCGACGACGCCTTTGAGATCGTAAAAGTCGAAGGAGCGTCCCGGACCGGTGCGCCACTCCGGTTCCCGGCGGCCCCAAAGAACAAGGCCCAACATTCGTCGCTGCGTTCCCTCCGGCGCGGTAAAGATATCGCCGATCTCAAAGAGGGCGACGCGCGGCGCGCCGCTGCGGAGATTGTGCGCCGCGGCGCTGAGCAATCCCGGCAACAGACTGGTGCGCAGAGCGACGTGATCTTCGCTCAAGGGATTTTTCAGAATCATGACATCGTCGCCCGCCCGGACCAGAATGGCGCGCGAAGCGAGCGAGGAAGTGCGCGCCTCGCTGAAGCCGGCGGTCGCGAGCGAACGTCGCACCTTCATCTGCCAATCGTAAAATTTGTCGGCCGCGCTCAGCGGAGTGAAGCGACTGCGGTCGGCCGCCGGGATGTGATCGAGGCCCCAGCCGCGCCCGATTTCCTCGATCAAATCAACTTCGCGTTTGAGATCGCGCCGGTGACTGGGAATTTTCCAGATTGTATTGACGAGACCGGGGGCGCCGGCGGGTTCGAGTCCAAATCTCGTTAGAATTTCATCGCTTAGACCGGGATCGATCGGAGCGCCGAGCAGTTGGTCCGTCCGCTGATATCGAAGGGTCACATCCGGCGGCGGCGCCGGCAGCTGGCCAGACTGTCCGAGTTCTGCGGCAGGCACGGCCTCCGCGAAAGTCCGTAGCAGCTCGGCGACCCGGCTGGAGGCTGGCAGAACCATCGCGGGATCGACGCCGCGCTCGAAGCGATAGCTGGCGTCGCTGGGCAAGCGGAGCTGGCGGGAAGTGTGGCGGATGCTCGCTGGGGAAAAGTAGGCGCTCTCTAATAGAATAGTGGTGGTTTCAGCGGCGACGCCAGATTCTTCGCCGCCCATGACTCCGGCCAGGCCGAGCACGCGCGTGTCGTCCGCGATAACCAGCGTTTCCGCGGTGAGGGTGTAGGTCTTGCCGTCGAGCGCGAGAAGTTCCTCCCCTTTGCGAGCAAGCCTGACCTGGACGGCACCATCTACTTTCGCGGCATCGAAGGCGTGCGTCGGTTGACCGAGCTCGAGCATGACGAAATTGGAAACGTCCACGACGTTATTGATCGAACGAAGGCCGACACTTTCGAGCCTGCTTCGCAGCCAGGACGGGCTTGGTCCGACTTTTACGTTCTCGATCCGGCGCAAGGAGTAGAAAGGGCATTCCGCGGCCGCGGAAATCTTTACCTCTGAGCTTGGCTGCGGTGGCTCGGGGAGAGTGAGCTGTAACTTCAGCGCCTGATGCGTGAGCGCGGCGATTTCTCGCGCTAAACCAAAATGACTGAGCAGATCGCCACGGTTGGGCGTGATTTCTACGTCGAAGATTGTGTCCGCCGGAAAGAGGCGGCCGATCGGAGCGCCAACCTCGGCGTCGGGCGCGAGAATGAGGAGACCGGCCGCGTCGTCGGCCAGCGCGAGCTCTTTCGCGCTGCAAAGCATTCCGGCGCTTTCCACCCCGCGCAGTTTACTCTCGCGAATCTTCAAGCCGCCGGGTAACTCCGCCCCCGGCAGAGCCAGGGGAACTTTGTCGGCCACGTGATAATTCGTGGCGCCGCAAACGATCTGCCGCGGTGTCGCGCTGCCGTCATTCACGGTGCAAACGCTGAGGCGATCGGCATTGGGATGTTGTTTAGACTCGGTAATCTGGGCGACGATTACCTTGGCGAAGTCAGCGCCGCGCGAGGTGATGCCTTCAATCTCGATGCCCGCCATGGTGAGGAGATCGGCCAGCTCCGCATCGCTGGAAGGCAGGTCGACGAACTCGCGTAACCAATTGGCGGAAAATTTCATTCGACGATCAACTTCCGATTCTGCGCTGGCCGGGTCCGAGGAGGAGTCATGCGAACTGATTTAAGAACCGCAGGTCGTTCTGGGCGAAGAGGCGAATGTCCGGAATATCGAAGAGCTGCATCGCGAGGCGATCCATCCCGGCGCCAAAAGCGAACCCGGTCCATTTCTCGGGATCATAGGCGTTATCGCCGCGCGCCTGGTTGACGGCCTCGAAGACCGCGGGATGAACCATGCCGCAGCCGCAGACTTCCATCCATTGCTCGCCGCTTTTCAGGGCCGAAGATTTCACGTCGATCTCAAAGCTGGGCTCGGTGAATGGGAAAAAATGAGGCCGGAAGCGGACTTCTGTTTCCGGGCCAAACAATTCGCGCAGGAAAAATTGGAGAGTTCCTTTCAGGTCCGCGACACTGACATTTTCATCCACATACAGGCCTTCGATCTGATGAAACTGGGCGCTGTGGGTGGCGTCGACTTCATCACGGCGATAGGCCGCCCCCGGAGCGATGATCCGAAGGGGTGGGGGAGCGTTTTCCATCGCCCGGATCTGCACGGTGGAGGTGTGGGTGCGCAGGAGGCGGCCATCGGGGAGGTAGAAAGTATCCTGTTCATTCCGCGCCGGATGATCGGCGGGCGTATTGAGGGCATCGAAGCAGTACCATTCCGATTCGACGTCCGGTCCCTCGGCGAGGGCGAAACCCATGCGGCGGAAGATCGAGATCCCGCGATCGAGCATTTGCGTGAGTGGATGGAGGGCGCCGCGCTCATGTGGTGGGCCTGGAAGTGAAATATCAAGCTGCCCCACGGCGGCAGACTCGGCCGCCGCGCGAAAGTCGGCTGCGCGCTTTTCGAGCGCGCCGGTGATCTCCTGCCGCACCTGGTTGAGCAGCTTTCCCACGATGGGCTTTTCCTCCTTTGGCAGCGACTTCATTTGGTCGCTCCAGGCAGAGACGCTTCCGCTGCGACCGAGAAGTTGCACGCGCGCGACCTCGAGCGAGCGCTCATCAGTGGCGGCGGCGATCTGCGCGATGGCGTCGGCGCGCAACTTTTCCAGCGGATGCGACATGACAATTCTGTAGCGGCTGTCTATGAATGCCGCAAACACGCGGCATCGCTCCACTGACTATGCC
>JBDTXE010000163.1:0-5063 GCA_040006335.1 Verrucomicrobiota bacterium
TTCTTAGGCTCGAGGTCAGGGGTCTGCGGTTTGTTTTGTTCTGTGCTTTGTTCGCTCATATTACCTTTCAGTTGTTTTTGGGTTTTCGTTTTTACTATCCGTCGCGCCGAAGAGACGCTTACCTCCGCCGCCAACGACCTTGTCATCGTCTGGGAGTAGATCATCGAGTCGGATCAGCTTGTCTTTAGAACGCTTCTGCTGAAGGGAATTTCGGCCCTCAGGATTCGCGTCTGGTTTTTCCTTCGACGGACTCACGATCGCCCTAATACCATTATACGTGCCAAGTTTTGGCTATCGCCCGTTCACCGCTTCATCGAAAGAAGCTAGCACGGCATAAACTCAATTCGTCCGGACATTTACGGATAGTTAAATTCTTGAAAAACCCCGGGTTCTCAAAGAACTATCCTTCTACCCTCGGCCTCCTTACGATACCACTTGGCCTCGTTTTACACCTCCTGCTGTATTGTTCTGGGTGCCTTTGGCTGAGTTGCACCCTGCAAGGGATTTTCCAAGGTGCCGGCTCAGGGTTGCGCGCGATATACCAAGGAGCTTCGCGGTCCGCCGCTGATTCTCATCCGCTTGGAGATAAACAAAGCGGATGTGTCGGCGAACAGCGCTGGCTAAACTGAAATCTTGGGCGGCGATCGCTTGTCCCGGATAGAGGCTTTCACCCGTGCCCCGCGAGGCCGGTGCACTCTCCATCGAAGCAAGATCAGGAGGGAAAAGGACGTGGTGGGGCATAATCACCTCGCCATCGCAAAAGAGAGTCATCGTCCGAACGGTGTGACTCAGCTCGCGCAAATTCCCGCGCCAATCGTGCGCCAAGAGGCGGTCCATCGCCGCAGGGTGGATCGCCGTGATCTCCTTCCCTTCCCGTTGCGCGGCCGCCCGGAGCTCGGCTGCAATCAGCGCCGGCAGTTCCTCGACGCGATCGCGGAGTGCCGGTATAAGAATCGTTAGGCCGTTTAGCCGATGGTAAAGATCCTCCCGGAATCTCCCCTGACGCACTCGCTCCCGCAGCGAAACATTGGTGGCGCTAATGATCCTGGCATCGGTCTTCAGGAGCTGCTCTGAGCCAAGGCGTTCGAATTCGCCATACTCCAGCACCCGCAGCACTTTCACCTGCGCGAGAGGACTCATTTCGGAAATTTCGTCGAGAAAAATGCTGCCGCCGTGGGAGAGCTCGAACTTTCCCTTCACCGTCTGCTGGGCGCCGGTGAAAGCTCCCTTCTCGTGCCCAAAGAGCTGACTTTCCAACAGCGTATCGCTCATGGCGGAGGCATTAAAGGAAATGAAGGGCCCTTTGCGGCGGCGCGAAGAATTGTGAATCGCGTGAGCAAGCAATGTTTTCCCGGTGCCCGTCTCCCCCAGAAGCACTACCGGGACGTCAGAGCTGGCCGCTAATTTCGCCAGTCGCAAACAGCGCGACATCATTTCGCTGGTCGTGCGGATATCCTCGACCTTGAGATCCGAAAGGGGAGCCTGCATCTAATTGCTCACGCCCTCGTGCAGCTGCCTGATTGGCTCGAAGGCGTATTCCATGAGCGTGCGCCGGCCCACTGCGATCCGCGCATCTCCGGTCATCCCCGGTTTGAGCGCGAGACGTCTCCGCGCGCGAGTCTCGTCAATGGAGGCGAGCGCGACAAAATGCTGTCCGTCGGCTGCGGAGATGGTCGAAGGGCTGACCCAATCCAGTCGGCCGTCGAGCGCTCCGTAGCGCTGATAAGGGAACGCTTCGATGAAAAAGCGGACACGCTGTCCCTGCGACAGGCGGGCGAGGCTCGCTTCGTTCAGCGTCAGGCGTGCAAGCGGCTTGGAATCGCTGCGCGCGAGCTGACAAAGCTCCTGGCCATTCTGCACGATGCTGCCCGCGTTCCGTTGCGCTAACGAGATAACGACCGCATCATACGGTGCGCGGAGGGTCAGCAAATTCTGCTGCGAGTTCTCCAGATCGGATTTCAATCCCGCGAGACGCACTTTCAACTTCCCCACTTCCGAAGTTTCCTCGGCCCGTTTGCGGATGTGCTCACTTTTCATCTGTTGGCGCTCCAGCTTTACCTGTTCGAGCGTGCGCTGCGCGACCGCCTGATCCTTTTCCGCACCGGCCGAGTCCAGACGCAGCTTGATCAGCTCCACCTGCGAAAATCCGCCGGTCTTGGAGAGTTTCTCCAGGCGATCGAGGAGATCCCGATTACTTATGCTTCCCTTCTCGCGAAAACGCAGTTCACTCTCCGCCTGCGCCACCTGCGCATCCTTGATGTCGGTCTCGGCCTTGTAGGATTCTTCCATCTTCGCCAGGCTGATTTCGTGAGTCCGCAGGTCTTCGCTTAGAGTGCGGAATTGCGTATCCCAACCGCGGATTTCGTCCGAACGCAGGACGAACAACTCGGAGCCGGCCATCACCGTCTGCCCCTGGGTGACGGAAACCCGGCTTACCGTGGCGGCGCGAGGCGATTGGATGGGATCCATCCCCTGCGCGGGGACAAGAAGAAAGGGCGCGTGCACCGTTTCCGGCAGGCGAACGAAAATAGCGAAGAGCAGCCCGACAATAAAGAGTGCGATGAGCCATTGCGCGATGAAACGGATGACTCGGGGCGGCGGGTCCTGCGGCATCATCTCCGATTCCCTCCCCAGCGGATCGGAGGCGTAAGTGTCGGAGCTCACCCGGCCACCCCCATCTGCTGACTAGAGAGGTAGAAATAGAGGCCACGCTGCTCCATCAGCTCGTCATGATTGCCGACCTCGGCCACCGAGCCCTTCTCCAGGACCACGATCGAATTAGCCTCGCGAATGGTGCTCAAGCGGTGCGCGATCGCAATAGTCGTCCGCCCGGCCATGATACGGCCGAGATTGTTTTGAATCGCCCGTTCCGACTCGGTATCCAGCGCACTCGTGGCCTCGTCGAAAATGAGAATCGGAGGATTATTGTAGATTGCCCGCGCGATGGCGACGCGCTGTTTTTGCCCACCCGAAAGTGAAAGGCCGGACTCGCCGATCTTCGTTTCGTAGCCCATGGGCAGCCGCATGATAAAATCGTGCGCCGCCGCCGCCTGCGCCGCGCTAAAGATGCGATCAAGATCCGGCTCGGGATCGCCAAACGAAATGTTGCGCGCGATGCTCTCGTTAAACATGTGATTTTCCTGCAAGACCATCCCGATATGGCGCCGCACGTCGCGGTAGTTTAACGATTTCAGGTCAACGTTATCGAAGAGGATGGTTCCCTCCGTCGGCTCGAGCAGTCCGGCGATGAGCTTGATCAGGGTGGTCTTGCCGCAGCCGCTCCGGCCGACGAAGGCGGTCATCCTTCCCGGCGGCAGGCTCAGCGTAATATTCGTTAGAATATTCGGCGCTTCCGGCCCGCCATAGCGGAAGCAGACATTGCGCAATTCGATCCGGCCTTCCAGACTATGCACCGGCGTCAACCGAGATCGATCCCTCCCCTGCTCCGGCTCGTGCTCGAAAATATCGTTCAGCCGATTCAGCAGCACCGACGCGAGTTGCAGATTATCCCATACTCCGAGCGTCCTGAGGATGCCGCTGTAGGCGATGGCAGTGAGCGCGCTGAAGGCTACAAAGCCGCCGACGCTAAGGGCGCCAGTGATGACTTGATTGGCGCCCACCCACAAAAAGATCGCCGTCGACAGCAAACCAATGGTCTGCAGGACGCTGTCATACGACATGACGACAAAGTTCGATTTGAAAATCTTCTTCGAGACGGCAAGGAACTCGTTTAGCATCGTGTCCCGGAAAACCGATTCCGCGGCCGCTGCTTTTACCGCTTCGATGCCCTTGATCGCGTCGATCTGATGCGAGGCGTATTTGCCCTGACTTTCCTCGACCTCGCCGAACAGAGGACGCAGGACCTTGAGGGAAAAATACATCAGCCCGAGGTAGAGCGGCGTCGTCGCGAGGAAAGCGAGTGTGAGCCACGCGCTGTAGAGGAACATTAAGATAACGGCGCCGAACAGATGGACCAGCGCAAGGAGAGCGCCGACGCCGTGCTGAATGGCAAATTGGCGCACTTGGCGGGCGCCATCCAGACGCCGCTGGATATCTCCCGTGCGGCGGCTAGTGAAATAAGTCATCGGCAGCGACAACATTTGCCGGCTGAGGAAATCGAGGATGGCGGTGTCCAGCCGCACGGCCGCAAAGGCAAGGAGGTATTCCTGCGCGATCGCCGCCATCTGCACGAAGATGATCGCGCCAAACATGGCGAGAATGATCGTCTTCAGCAGCCCGAGATCGTTTTCCACGATCACCTTATCCACCACCATCTGGGTGAAGACGGGAAAGAGCAGCTCGAGGAAGCTGACGGCGACAGCGAGGGAGAGAACTTGCAGCAGGAGCTTCCGGAATTTTGCCAGAAAAGGCCACATCCATCCCATGGTGGGGCGGCTCTCCGGCGCCTGCTCAAACGCAATGGTGTAATCGAACAGCGCGGCGTAGCCGGACCACTTTTGCTCGAATTCCTTCCTCGGAATGCGGCGGAGCCCCAACGCTGGATCGGCTACTCGCACATAAGCCGCATCGACGTCGTAAAGCACCATCCAGTGATTACCTTCCCAATGGACGATCGCCGGCAGAGGCATCAGCGACAGATTTCTCAGCGAGACCTTGAGCGCACGCGCCGCCAAACCGAGCTCGTTCGCGGCGCGACAAAGCGCTTTCAAGCTCGTTCCGTCTGTGGCGGTGTGACAAAGCTGGCGAATGCGCGCGAGTGAGACCTTGCGCCCGAAGTGGCGGCAGATCATTCCAAGGCTGGCCGCGCCGCAATCCATTTCATCGATCTGCGCGATATGTTCGAAGCGCCGAATCCGTCGGTTCTTCTTGCGAAAATGCCCTTCCTCATCCGTGAACGGTGCGCTCGAGTCCTTTTCCGGCGCGGCCGCCGCGTCTTTGCCATCGAGCGCGACCTTGTTGTGAACGCGCGCCTCCGCCGGGACTGACTCCTCGGTAAAATCGAGCGGGATGCGCGCCTCGGTATCGACCTTGTATTGCGCGAGCCTTTCCTCCAGGAGGCGTCCAAATTCCGGATAACTCTCTCGCAATCCGCGCACCGCTTC
>JBDTXE010000164.1:0-5013 GCA_040006335.1 Verrucomicrobiota bacterium
AACGCTCTTCGATCTGGTCCCACGGATTTTTCTGCGTCTGCTTGAGACCGAGCGAAACGCGCTCCTTCTCTTTATTAATGTCGAGCACCACCACAGAAAGCTCCTGCCCGACCTTGAGCAGCTCGCTCGGGTGGCCCAGACGGCCCCAGGTCATGTCGGTGATGTGCAGCAAGCCGTCCATGCCGCCCAGGTCGATAAAGGCGCCAAAGTCCGTCAGATTCTTGACCGCGCCGGTGACGGTATCGCCCACCTTTACGCCATCGAGGAATTTCTGACGCTTCTCGCTCCGCTCCTGCTCGATCAGCTCGCGTCGGCTCAAGACGACGTTCTTCCGGTCATCGTTGATCTTGACGATCTTGAAGTCGTAGGTGTTGCCGACGAACTGCTGCAAATCTTTCGGCGGGATGATGTCGATCTGCGACGCGGGCAAGAAGGCCTCGACGCCGATATTCACCATGAGGCCGCCTTTGACGACGGACTTCACCTTGCCTTTGATCAGGCCATCGCCGGCGAAGACGCTGGCGATCTTGTTCCAGTTCTGGCGATAGGCGGCCTTCTCTTTCGAGAGAATGACCATACCCTCGTCGTTCTCGAGACGCTCGAGGAGCACTTCCACTTCGTCGCCGACTTCCATCGATTCGATGTCGTCGAATTCGTGTGCGGGGATAACCCCTTCGGACTTGTATCCGATATCGACCAGGACTTCGCGCGGTCGGATTTCAAGGATGCGACCTTTGACGATGCTTCCTTCTTTGAATTCGCGAAATGACTTCGCGAGGAGTTCCTGCATTTGGGCCATATGGTTTGCTGTATTCCCCTGTGGCCGGATACGAGATCGCGGCCAGGTATTCTGTCGAAGCTTGGCGCCGGCGGTGATCGCCGTGCTTTCCCGCAGAAAGGGGTCGCACATTAGGCACGTTCGCAGGGCAGGTCAACTGGCGCGGGCGGCCCCTCTTGCCGAGGCGGTGAGCCCCGGTTGACGAGTCCCTGCTCCTCGTGTCGCTTGCGGTTAAGATGAGGCAGATTCTTCTCGGGGCCATGCTCGTGTTTGCAGGCTGGGCGCACCTTGCAGCGCAAGGCTCGCCGACGGCGGAAATGCAAGCTGCGGAAGCGGTCAAGCGAGGCGATCTCACGGTGGTGCATCTTTGGGCTCCGTGGTGTTCCAATTGCCTCGCCGAACTCAAGAGCGGCGGCTGGACGAAGATGGTGAAAGAAAATCCGGAGGTCCGTTTCGTTTTTGTCTCCGTCTGGAATGAAGGCGACGCTGGGCAGGCCCTTATGGAGAAGAACGAGATCGCCGATCAGCCCAATGTTACAGTCTTGGCCGATGCCGGTCCGCGCCGGGGAGACAACAAGCTCAAGCGCTTTCTCGATCTTCCGGTCACGTGGATTCCCACCACCTGGGTCTTCAAAGGGGGCGAGTTGCGTTACGCGCTGAACTACGGCGAAATCCATTTCGACGTGCTGCAGCGGTTCCTCGAGGACAGCAACGCCGAGTGGTAGCTGCGTCCGCATTCTCTGCCCGCGAATCACGAAGACGGTCCAGCCCTCCGCCCCCAACCTCTCGCATTCGCGTCCATTCGCGGGCAATTACTCGCTCCCTCACCGCGGCCGTGCCTTCGCGATCACCCCACGTCAAGTAGGGTTGCCGCCGCTATGGCGTCGCGCATCGTGGCGAGCAGGACAAGGACGCATCGGGCACCATCTCGGTTTGACATGACTAAGCATTTTAGCTAAGAACGCCGACCGTGACGCAGGCGACGATTCATCAGGCGAAAACGCACCTTTCTCGCTTGATCAAGCAAGCGCTCGCGGGCGAGGAAGTCATCATCGCCAACCGCGATAAACCTGTCGTGCGGTTGGAGGCCATCCAGCCGCCAAAATCGAAACGCAAATTGGGCTGGGCGAAAAATCTGGTCACCTGCATGGCGCCAGATTTCAGCGCGCCGCTCGACGATTTTGAGGAATACATGTACACCCCAGCCGAAGTCGCCTGCCGTCCCGCGAAGAAGAAAAAGTGAGAGTGCTGATCGACACGCAGGTTGTCATTTGGCTAGCCGGCGGCGTCGAGTCCCAGCTGACGCCAGCAGCGAAGCGATGTTTTGAAGAGGCTGATGCGCTTTTTCTGAGCGTGGTCAGCTACTGGGAGATCGCGATCAGACGCAGCGTCAAGAAGCTGAAGTGGGACGATCGAGAAAATGACGCTTCCGCCCGTGGCCTGGGGGAAAACCAGATCGAGGAGATCGCGATTCGGCATGCCCATTGCGATAAAGTCGCGACTTTGCCGCGCCATCACCGCGATCCATTCGATCGCATGCTCATTGCCCAAGCACAGGTGGAAGACTTCGCCATCCTCTCCCGGGATCGAGAGTTTGCGAAATACGATGTGCGGGTCGTTTGGTGAACTCGGCAACCGCCCCTCGCATGACGTCAGGAAGTTCCTCTTCGTCATCGCGCCCGCCGTCAGAGCGACGTAATGCTGCCATTCTCACCACAGAGGCACAGAGAACACGATTTCCTGAACGTCTCTTTCCTGCTTTCCTGATCGTTAATTTCCCGCCTTTTCCGCAGGGGGCATGAGAACTGCGCGAGAGCGGCGCTTCATCGCCCTTCTGACAACCAAGCCGCGCGCGCTCGACGGACGGTTCCGGTGCGGGTATCAGTATAGCTCCTGTGACTGACAGTACCTCCACCACCGAAGCCGCCCATATGGCGCCCACTGAGATTCTTGCGGCTGAATTGGCGCGCGGGAAACCGCCGCAAATTCTCCGGCTCATAGGCGACACGCCCCTGCTCGAGATCACCCGGATGGATACGGGGCCGTGCCGGCTTTTCGTGAAGTTGGAAAATCAGAATCCGACCGGCTCGATCAAGGATCGCGTGGCGCTCTCGATGATCGAAGCTGCCGAGCGCGACGGAAAACTCACTCCTGGCGGGACGATCATCGAAGCCACTGCCGGCAATACCGGGCTGGGTCTGGCGTTAATCGCGGGCGCCAAGGGTTATCGGATCATCCTCGTGATCCCGGACAAGATGTCGCAGGAAAAAGTGGCGCACATTCGCGCCCTCGGCGCGGAGGTGCGCATCGTGCGTTCCGACGTGACGCGAGGGCATCCGGAATATTACCAGGACTACGCGGCGCGCCTCGCCGAGGAAATTCCCGGCGCGTTTTACGTGAACCAATTTGGCAATCCCGCTAATCCCGCCGCCCACGAACGCACCACCGGCCCCGAGATCTGGGAGCAGATGCGCCACCATGTGGACGCCTGTGTCGTCGGCGTGGGCTCCGGCGGCACCATCACCGGGTTGAGCCGTTTCTTCGCGCGGGTGCGCCCTCGGCGCGGGGTGGATATGATTCTCGCGGACCCGGAAGGCTCGATTCTGGTCGATTACGTGAAGACGAACGAGATCGGTGAGGCGGGCAGCTGGGCGGTGGAAGGCATCGGCGAGGATTTTATTCCCGATATTGCGGACCTCTCATTCGTGACGGAAGCGTTCTCAATTCCTGACGCGGAAAGTTTCGCGGTTGCGCGTGAGTTGCTGCTCAAGGAAGGAATTCTGGGCGGCTCGTCCACGGGCACATTGCTGGCTGCGGCGCTCCGGTATTGCCGGAAGCAAACCGAGCGGAAACGGGTCGTGACCTTCATCTGCGACACGGGAAACAAATACCTCTCGAAGATGTACAACGACTTCTGGATGGCAGAGCAAGGCTTTCTCGATCGCCCCCCCGCAGGCGATCTGCGCGACCTGATCTCACGTCGCCACGAGGAAGGCCACGTGATCTCAGTCGGACCGGACGACACCCTCCTCACCGCCTACACCCGGATGCGGGGGGCCGATGTCTCGCAGGTGCCAGTGCTTGATCCCGACGGGCGCCCGCTCGGCATTCTCGACGAATCCGATTTGCTCATGCAAGTGCGCGGCGATGCGGCGCGGTTCAAAGCGCCTGTCCGGACGGCCATGACCGACAAGCTCGAGACACTGGGGCCGACCGCGCAGGTGGAAGATGTGATGGCGGTGCTCGATCAAGGCCGGGTGGCCATTTTGATGGACGGGGCAAAGTTCCTCGGCCTGGTCACGCGCACCGACTTGCTCTCGTACCTGCGGCGGCGCATGCCGGTGAGTTAAAACTTTGTCGGAGGACGCCACAGCGTCGCGTCAGCTCAACCAACCTTAAAAACGAATCTGCCGGGCCCTTTCGAGCCCGGCAGTCGCATTTGCAGATCTGATTTTGGATTAAGGCGCTGGCGTGACGGTCGCAGTCGCTGCCGCGTCCGGCGCGGGCGAACCGGTCACAGGTTTGTCGCCCGGCATGGTGACGTTCACGTCCGGGACCGAGATCGTCTTCTGTTCGGTGGTCACCTTCGGCACTGTGATTTCCTTTTTCTGGGCGGTTATATCCACCTTGGCTGTTTCTACGTCGTATTTCGGAAGTTTGCCGTCCTCGACGGTCACCTTGGGTGCTTTGCCATCCTCAGTTTTCTTCACGTCACAAGAAGCGAGGGAAAAAACCAAGGCAGCCGCGGCTGTGCCGACGGACGCGTAACGGGCCAGATGATGAAGATTATATTTTTCGATTTTCATAGGGTATGGGTTAGGAATCGTATCTCGGAGGCGAAGTGAGCCCATCGCGAGAGACGACCCTCACCCGTCCGGCTTCGCAAGCGGCTTGAATACGACTATGAAGCTCGGAGTTCCGTCGCTCACGACTGGGCGGCGGCTTTCGGCATGACCCCGATCTTTTGGGCGAAGGAAACCTTCGATTATGTTCCTCGTCATCCTCGGCGGTCTCACCTGGGCCGACTCCGTGATCGAGTAGTAGCGGGAGCTTGCGGCTTGCGAAATTCCTTGAATGTACGCCGCAAGGTTGCGCTATCTTGCCCGATGCTGGCCGAGACGAATACGCACTCCGGCGAATCTCCTAGCCCGCCATGGAACGCCGTCTGACTGCCATCCTGGCCGCCGATGTAGTCGGATATAGTCGGCTCATGGGTGCCGACGAGGCCGGCACGC
>JBDTXE010000165.1:0-4993 GCA_040006335.1 Verrucomicrobiota bacterium
GGCAGCGGCGTGAGGGGGTCGCCGGTGGTGGTGATCGTTCGCCAGGCAGTGCCGCCATCCAAGTCGAGTGCCCAGTGGGTGCCGTAATCCTGCAGCGCGACGCCATTCTTCCGAACGACTCCGCCGAAGTAATGAAGCTCACGGCCTATTCGCACCAGAGCACCGCCTCCTCTCTCCTCGGGAAGCGGCGGACCGGGGGTCCAGGTATTATCTTTCACGCTATACTTCCACACCTCGCTCGTGCTCGGTCCTGGATGGTCGCCCAGGAATCCGCCGGCCAGCCAAAACACTTCATCGCCGGGACCATCATCGTCCACTGCCTGGCCAGAGTGCGAAATCGGCTGGGGAATATCTGCCAGCCGCGTCCATCTGTTCGTCGCTGGATCATAAGCATCGCATTCCGGCGTCGCTTTGAGGGCTGACCCTCCCGTGTAATAACCGCTAAATTGGTAGAGCCGCCCGGCGCAGGCGCCGCCAATTCCCTCAAAACGAACCAGGGGACAAGGCGTGCGCGTTATCCAGACAAATGAATCGGCGGCATTGGCGGTGACCGCGAGCGCCAGGATAAAAGCAAGGATGAAAGTGCCGCTGCGGCGCAACGATTCGCGGTTCAAGGGGGGAGCAAGGGAGGGTTAAGTCTCGATTCTCGAAACTTAGGAGGGGAGACTACTGGTCGGCCTCGCCAGATGTAAAGCCTAAAATGAGGCAGATTAACGAGAGATCGATGATCTCACCTTGCGCGCAGGGTAATGTTCTCTCCGCCAGAGCCATCTCGTTCTCCTACTGCAGTCCGCTGGGCAAACGCGGTGAGGAAAGAAGTTTGCCAACTTCCTCCCAGCGTCTATCCGGCGAGTCATCCGTCCCGCCCCGTTTTTCAATGTATTTCCGGACGAGATCTTCGCCGTAATTATAATTGATCACGTAACTGCGATAGTGCTGGATGAACTCCACCGCCTTCTTTGCCTGCTCGGGCGAGAGAAGCCCGAACTTCTCCAACCAGGCCCCAGTCGCGCTCGCATCGATTCGGCCATCGATCAACCCACGCGCCGCTTCATTGCGGGCGTAGGCGAGTTTCTTCAGCAAATCCTGAATGGCGTAGTATTCCTCCACCTGGCTGGGATCGAGCCCGGCTGCGGGCCAGAGCACTTCCCGCTCGAACTTCAGCCGCTCCGGTTTCGTGAAAACCACCTCACGCCCGAAATTCGCGGTTCCCTCCGAGATCAATCCCTGCGGCGCATAGAGCGGAAGAATGGAAAACTCGACCCAGCCGCGATCGCGCGCGAGAGCCTTCTCCAGCCGTGCGTTATAGACGTGATGACCGGGATATCCCTCGTGCGCGGCGAGATCGACCGCGCGCTCGATGTAGGTCGGCAGGTCGGTATTGACTTGAATGACGCTCCGATAGTTACCCTTATACCAATTGTAACCGCCCCACGGTTTGTTCGTAACGTATTCCACGGTGAAGTTCTCTTCCGCTGGTAACGAAAGATGGGATAGCGTCCGCGCCCGGCACTCCTTGATCGCAAGCTGAAAAACGGCGTCAAGTTTCTCCTTCGGGATAATGAAGGCGTTATGCCAGGCGGTGTAGCGCTGGCTCAAGGTGCGATGGTCGGAAGCGTCCCTGGGTTTGAAAGCGCCGGTCGCCTCGATCTCGTCGACCAGCTTCTGGAAATATTCCTCCGAGAAGGTGGGCGCAACCGCATCGTAAAGAGCGCGCGACTCCTGATCGAATTTCATTTTCTCCCCTTGCACAATCCGCACGCGCGCGCTCAGAGCTCCGAGCTGCTTGCTTAGATATTGCTGACGCAGCCGCACGAATTCCTCTCCAGGTTGCGGCAGTCCGGCGAGCCGCTGGCGTAAGTCGTCCGCCTCCGCTGCGATCGCCTCGAGTGGTTTCTTCTCAACCTCCGCTTCTGTTTTCCACTTCACCGGTCCGTAATAGGCATCGACGTAATCCGCGTCGTGCTGCCCGAGGGAAAGAGCCAGTTTCACATACCGCTCCGCGATTCGGTCCAGCATCTCGGCTGGCGCGGCGCTGGCGTCATATAGCCGGAGGAACTCCAAGATGGCTACTGCCATCACGATGAGAATTCGGTCGCGCATGCGTTTGACCCTTTCACAGGACACCAAGTCGAGAAATTGACGATGTTTTTCTGCCGCAGGTGTCACGACCGGATAAGTCGGGCGATATGCAACTTTTTAGTTGCATATACAAATTATTCGACCATTCTCTTAATCATGAACACACTCCTGGCAGAAGATCGGATCGAAAAGGAAATCGAGTTGAAAGCGCCCCGCGCCCGCGTCTGGCGGGCCCTGACGAATCATCGCGAATTTTCGGAGTGGTTCGGAGTGAACCTGGAAGGTCCCTTTGTTCCCGGAGGAAAAACGCGCGGACAACTGACCGTCGAAGGCTACCAGAACCTGAGCTTGGAAATGGAAGTGCAAAAGATGGAACCAGAGAATTATTTCTCCTATACCTGGCACCCCTACGCGATCGAAGAAGGTGTCGACTATTCCCAGGAGACGCCGACGCTGGTCGAGTTTCGGCTGGAGGATGTGACCGGCGGCACTCGGCTGCGGGTGACGGAGTCGGGCTTTAGCAAGGTGCCGGAAGCGCGCCGCGCGCTGGCGTTTCGCAAGAACGACGAGGGATGGCGGATCCAGTTGGAGGATATCGCCCAGCATGTCGCGCAAAATCCATAGTCCCCTCGCGACCGGACCGGTGCTGCGAAAGCATGCGCCGGTCTTCGCCGCCCTCGGCGACGAAACGCGCCTGACGCTGCTCGCCCGTTTGTGCGAGCAGGCGCCCTGCTCCATCTCGCAACTGGCGGCTGGCTCGGCCATGACGCGGCAGGCCATCACTAAACATCTGCGCGTCCTGGAAGGGGCACGTCTAGTGCAAAGCGAAATATCCGGACGCGAGAACCTGTTCGCATTGAAACCGGAGCCGCTCCTCTCCGCCCAGGACTATCTCCGCGAAATCTCGCGGCAGTGGGATTCGGCCCTCGCCCGTCTGCGGACGTTCGTGGAGGAATGAATGCTACCTTTCCCGACGCTTAGGTTCGAGCCCGGGTGCGGGCATCGCGGGTATGGAAGTAGCGGTTTACCATCTTGGCCGCGAAGTTGATGACGATAAAACGGACGATCCAGCGCAACATAGGATAAGAGGTTCGAACGGGCACCACGCCCATTCTTCCCTTTGATAACGGCGCTCGCGCGCCTGCCGGTCGCTTTTGCATTGGCCGTCAGGATGGTTCCTTGGCCCAGACAATATCTTCGTTGTTCCGGCGATCGATCAGCGCGTCGACTTTCCCGTCGGCGCCGGTGCGGAAAAGAATGCGGCCTTCCACGCCTTTGCGGAAGAAGATGTCGGGCGATTCCGGATAGAGCTGCTCGCGTTTGCCCTTCCGTTCCGTGAATAAGTTTCCCTCTTGGGTAAAAACCTTTCTCGTCTGTTCACCGCCTAGCTGATAGACGCCGCTGAACTCCGCGAACCGCGCCGGATCGGCCCGGCCGATCGCCGGATCTTCGTAGTAGCGCATCGTTTGGCTGGCGATGATCTGCCAGTTGCCGTTGCGCCGCGTCCAAGTATCGGTGCCATGATAGCGCGCGGTCAGATTTTGACCGAAGACCTCCTCCGTTTCGTCGGTGTCGTAGCTCAGGATCGCGGTGTCGCCGATGATGCGACTCATCGGGCGCACAACTTTAATGGTGCCGGAATAGCCTTTCGGCATCGGCGAGACGTCGGCAATCAGTTTCGTCTTGTCCATCTGCCGTCCTTTCTCATCCGCGAAGAGGCAATCATCGGCATAATATTTTTTCCAAGGCTCCTGGTTGCCCGGCACCACTGCATCGAAGAGCTCCTGCGTGCGCCGGACGAGTTCCTCCTGCGTAATGGTTTCCTCGGCCGGGGCCGCCAGCGGGAAGGCCAAAAATCCGGTCAGGAAGAGGATGAACAGTTTTTGCATTTGGCATTGTGAGGGCAGAACGCTTGCCCCTTCAAGCGGAACCAGCCGGCGCGCTTGGATCCAGCAAAGATTTTGCCCACTCCAACCGGAAAAGCTGGCGAGATCGACGCGATCACTGGTAACTATGGCCATTCCGCGTAGCTTGCGCGCCACTCAATGAATTCCACTGGTAACACTATCCTCATTACCGGCGGCGCTTCCGGCATCGGGCGCGGCCTGGCGGAAGCGTTCCAGCGGCTTGGCAACCAAGTCATCATCGCGGGGCGCGGCAAGAAATCGCTCGACCAGACGGCAGCGGCGAACCCTGGAATGAAATCGCTCCGTCTTGATCTGACGCGGCCGAAGAGCATCCAGACTTTCGTCGAACAGGTGCGCGAGTTTTACCCGACGCTAAATGTCCTGATCAACAATGCCGGCGTGATGGAGCCGGAAAATTTGCGTGAGACCGCGGGCGATCTCTCCACCGCGGAGAATACCGTGACTACCAACCTTCTCGGGCCCATTCGGCTGACGGCGTCGCTCCTTCCGTTACTGGAGAAACAGGAGAACGCCACTATTATCAACGTCTCTTCTGGACTGGCTTTTGTCCCCTTGGCGATGACGCCGACTTACTGCGCGACCAAGGCCGGCCTCCATTCCTTTACTCAGTCGCTCCGTTACCAATTGCGCGAGACCAAAGTGCAGGTGATCGAGCTGATTCCGCCCTACGTCGCCACCACTCTCATGGGCGAACAGCAGGCGAGCGATCCACAGGCCATGCCGCTGGAAGAATTCATCGGCGAAGCGATGGAGATTCTGCAGACGCAGCCCAAAGCCAAAGAAGTGAACGTGAAAAAAGTATTACCGTTGCGGCAGGCGGCGGATGATGGCGAGGAGCACTTCGAGCAGTTCTTCCAGCAGTTCAACGACTCGATGCACAAGTAGCTGCCGTCGCGTTAAAGGGCGCTGATGCGCTGTAAAAGTGTGTAGCCCTTCGCTCCCCCGAAGTCAGCTCGTAGGGCAGGTATTCCTGCCTGCTGCGA
>JBDTXE010000166.1:0-4948 GCA_040006335.1 Verrucomicrobiota bacterium
GGGCCGTCTCCGCCGCGTCGACCAGTTCGTCATCCTTAAAAGCGTCACCATAACCGATGGTGTAAGCGGGCCAGGGACCGCCCTGCTCATTCATGAGCGCGAGGAGAAGTCCCGAATCCATGCCGCCGCTCAGCAGCACGCCGAGAGGCACATCGCTGAGCAGATGCCGTTTCACTGCTCCGCGATATAACTCGAGCAACTCCTCGGTCGCATCGGCTTCACTCTTCTTCTCGGAAAAAGGAACGGGCGTATAGTTATACCAGCGCTCTTCGCGGTGCTTTCCTTCCTCGACCACGAGCATTGTCCCGGGAGCGAGCTTGCGGATCCCGCGAAAGATGGTCCGGGGCGAGGGGGTATAGCGGAAGCGGAGGAAGAGGTTGAGCGCGACCGGGTCCACTTCCGGTCGGCATTCCTCCCCGGCAACGACCGCGCGAACCTCGGAGCCGAAAGTGAGCACGCCGTCGGCAATGCGGTAATAGACGAGCTTAATGCCCATGGCGTCGCGCGCCACCACCAGGCGTTTTCTTCTTAAGTCCCAGATCGCGAGCCCGAACATGCCGTTGAGATGGCTGAATACATCCGTTCCCCACTCCTTATAGCCATGGACGATGACTTCTGTATCCGAGGCGGTGCGAAATTGGCAACCGCGTGCTTGCAGCTGGTCGCGCAACTCCTTGTAGTTATAGATCTCGCCATTGAAAACCACACTGACCGTCTCCTCCGCGTCGAACATCGGCTGATGTCCACCCGCCAGGTCGATAATGGAAAGCCTTCGGAAACCGAGGCCGATCGGACCTGAAACAAAGTAGCCTTCGTCATCCGGACCTCGATGAGCGATCGCCCGCGCCATCCGCGAAATCGTTTCCGATTCGACGGGCGCCTGCTTCCCGAAATTAAACTGTCCGCAGATGCCGCACATTGTTTGGAAAAAATTGAGAGTGTATGGTTGAGCAGTTGAGTGCCAAATGAACTCGGCTTTGAACCGCTTAGGGCTGCCGCCTGACTACCATAGCCTGCTCTTTAATTTCGCCTTCCGCCTTCGCCTTTGGCGAAGCTGCGTTCCCACGACCCCGGGTTCGCTTGATCGCACTCATGAGGGCGCTCCCCGCCTTCAGGGCAAAAGGACTCCGCGCAACCACATTGTCGCGCAATTCCGAGAGGCCGCGTCGAAGCGCTACCGACGAGTGGTATTTGATCCCAGTGGGATAGGTTTCGGTCGGTGTGATGGGGTGAACGGTAATTCGCACCGGCACTGTCTCGGGATGGTGACTTTGAACCTCGCAGCTGGCGAAACCGTCGCGCCTTTCGAACGGGACTGGCGCATTTCTTACGAGCACCTGATCAATGGCTAGAGCTTCCGGAACTCGCCGGGAAAGAAGATATCTGGTCGGTTGCGAAAGTGAGTGCTCCAAATTGAAACTGTCGGTGAAGAAACGGACTTCGTAGCTATCGTCAGAAAGCCGGCGTCGCGCGTGAGTTTGGGTAATGGTCTGGACAAGAGATTTCCATCTCAGGTCGGGGCGGACTTCTGTTAGCAGGCGGGCAAATTCCTCCGCTCCGGCCGGTCCGTCGCGAAAGAATTCGTGGTGCTCGACCAAAATGGCCGGCTTTCCCAGGAACAAATCCAGCGCGAACACTGCCGGGTTGCCCGAGTAATGTCGTTTGAAGACCGGGAATCCAAAGAACGAATCCTGCGCCGGGAGCAAGAGGTCCGCTCCAGTAAGCTGGGGCGACGACAGATTTCGCGGCATGCAGGCGGTGTTCACCAAGGCTAGGAACTGGCGACTATCAGAAAACGCTTTCATGGCTTCGAGCGAATATTTCTCCTGCGGGCAGACCATCAGAGCCTCGGCTTCCAATCCCGTCCGCCGAGCGTGACGAGCCATGCGCTCATGGCCGACAAAGTTTTTGCGCAGCAACCCTTCGTAGTCTGCCAAGCCGTATTCGTTATCGGTGTGATCGCACCCGTGCACGCAAATGCTGAAGGAATCCGAGTATTCCAGAAAGAGCTGCAGCTCTTTCGCGCGACTGCGCCAGTGGTTCCATGGAATGAAAGCGAGAGTAACGTGATAATTATGACTTCTGGCTGATTTAAGCAGCTTCTCAAAGTCGAGGAGGCCGTAGTTTTTTTGCAGCAGAGGGTCGTCGATAATGATGCCCGCGCCCGAGGTTGGGTTATGCCAGCACTGTTCGCGGAAGGCAGCTTTAAGAAAGATAATCAGCGGCAGATATTCGTCGCACGCGATCTCGAATTCCATTTCCGCTGCGAGTGGCCGGAGAACATCAAAGACTTGCGGCGTGCTCCAGACGAAGACCTGGGCGCGTCCGAGGCGGCAATGAGCAAAGGCCGGAAGACCATTCAGGGCCATGATCGCCTCGGTCGTTCCTGCCTCCGCGATGGTCAGGGCGAGACCGCGCTGGGCCTGGCGTGGAAATGCCTGGGAAGAGAGTTCGCGACTGAAAGATTTTCCAGATACCGGAAAGCTCACGCGATCACAATCGGCCGCTTCTTTAACCTCGAGCACGTCGCCGCCAGTTAGGTTGAGCAGAGCCCGGCTTGATGATTCATCGCTATCGGTTGCCAGGAGTAATACGGCGGTCTCGCATTCAGCCAGGAGGCCGGCGATTGCGCGCAGTTCGTCGGGCGGCGCGAAGCAGCTCTTCAAACTTCTTAGATCGAGCACCAGACCAGCGCAGCCTCCGGCCAGCTCTTCTTTAAGCGCGACCAATAGGGATTGGCGGCCAACGTCGATCAGGTTTGTCGCTATCCCAAAACACTTCGCCACGGCCTGAAGGCGCCGAAGATCCTCTGCCTCGCTCCTGGCGTAAAATATTTTCATCGCGATAACTTTCCCTTTTAAGGGCTACTCCAAGGGCAAGGACACTTGCCCTGACACTGCGCCTGCTTCGCTTTTCCTGGCGTTACCGCCTATCGAGGACCAAGATCGCGCTGGTTCCGCTCTGCCGCGAAGTCGCCAATATGCTGTCCGCTACCCTCGGCCACTTGTCGCCGACGTTCGGCGGCCTCGGCCAGGTAGAATGCAAGACTGCGGAACATCTGTGATTGGCCCCATCGATGCATAGGCACGTTATCCCAGCCGAGATGGAGGCGGCGGGACCTGAAGGAGCCATCGTTCTTGACCCATCGACTCATGACGCAATCAACGACCGTTTCAAGCTTGTCACCCAGTTGTGGAAAGCGGTCTCGTAGGAGAAGGCAGAGATTGATGCACTCAGCGCAGTCGTAGAGCTCGCGCTTGTAAACGGTCAGTCGCGGAGCCTTGGCAAACGGCTTCGGCATCCCTTCTTCGTCGAAAAGCGCGCGCAAGTAATATTCGACTCCGCTGGCCAGGGCTTTATCCGTCTGGTCGGAGGGAACGCGCCGCTCAATCTTCGCGAGGGCTTTAAGGACGAAGCAAGTATGGAAGTGATCGACAAAAGTCCGGACTCCGTCGGTGGCATAGAACCAGGAACCATCGGCGTTTTGGGTTTCCAGGACGAAGTGGAGGTTGCGCTGCGCGATTTCCTGGTAGTCATCCCGTCCGAGAACCTGCGCCGCGCTCGTCAACAAGGATGCGCGATAGGCCGCCGCGTTGATCACGCCGCCGCCGTCCGATGGGGTATAGGAGGAACTGCTCGCCTTCTCCGAGGTAGGAAAGCTTTTGATATCCCGCGCAGCATGCTCCGCGATCGAAACCAAGATCTCCCGCCAGCGCGGACGCGGTTCGATCTCATAGGCCTGGAGGAAAGCCTCGTAGGCGTAAGGCGTCGTCGTGATCAGTGGGGTCTCGCGTGGAATCGTGCCCCCGCGAGTCACCCAATCGAAGGGATAGCCCCAGCAAAAATCGTCGAAGCCGCGGCAGCGTGATTTCTCCAGTTCGTCAAGGAAATGCAAGGCTCTTTCAAAATCTGCGGACTTCCCATTGGTCTGAAAGAGAAAAGCGAATCCCATCGCGTAGTGGGCATCGGCGATCGGCAGGCGCATCCGCTGGTGAAACAGCCGGCGCGCGCCAGGAAGGAATGCTTCGGACAGGATCATCGGAGCAACCGCGGCCGTTCCGGCTAGTCGCCGCCGGTAATAAAGCGCTTTGGCGCGGGAGCCGAGTGGTCCGGCGAAGTAACTCTGGTGATCCCACGAGGTCTCTCCGTAGTGATTGAGCCAGTGAATGAAATCCTTCAGGACGGCGGAAACCCGCTGGGCCAGCAAACTCGGGCCGATTTCACCCTTCGCGTGCGAGACCAGCCCGTTGAGCGCAACCATTTCTTCCTGTTCATCGGAAAACTGCAAAGTCGTCATCGCTTCGGAATCTCTCGCTAGCATTTTTCTTAATCGTTTCGGCATTCTGACCTTGTTCGTGACGATGTAGTTGTCGCGTAGCTCGCACAGGTAACGCCGAAGCATCGTCCGCGCCTCATACCGAAGATTTCCTCGCCAGCGCACATTTTCCTCGCGCGGAGTGAAGAGCACTCTCACAAGAGTGCTCTCCCCCGCCGCGAGCTCGACTTCGAATTGAACGCCATCGCCCGAGGATCTCCACTCGATTTCGCGCGCTTGCGCTTCGATCTTCGCGATCGCCGTCGGGTCCGGCTCGCGCTTGCTGATCCGGTATTGGCGCCGCTGGCCAGAGCGGTTTTCCAAACGCAGCTCCGACGCATACATCTCGATTTCCATCGTGCCAGGGGAAGCTTCACGCTGGCGGAAGCTTCGGCGCACGACCTCTCCCAGACTGCGCCATTGGAGCGGACATTTCAGCGCATTCAAGGAGTCGACAAAAGCGACCAGGCGCCAGCAATGGCCACGGCAAAAGTCGTGATGGATGGAAATGATAGCGGGTTTTCCCAACAACAGATCGAAGGCAACATTTTCGATCTCATCGTAGGGGGAACGGCGGGAGAAGATCGGGAAGCAACTGTAGGACATGACCGCCGTATCCCACACGTCGCCCAC
>JBDTXE010000167.1:0-4948 GCA_040006335.1 Verrucomicrobiota bacterium
CTGGGAGCGTGCGACCGAACTGGTGACTTATCCCTTCCGTTCCCAGCTTTAGCGCTGTGAGTCGAATGACCCGGAAGCGATCGCTGTGCGATACTGGCCGCCGCCTTGCGCAGAATTCGATTTTCGGCGGCGAACCGGCTTGCTAATCTCTACGCGATGCAAAGCGACGAAGTAGCGGCCCTGCGGCAGGAATATGGCGCGCAGGGGTTGCGGCGCGCGGAGCTGGATCCGGATCCAGTCAAACAGTTCAGTCTTTGGTTCACGGCCGCGGTGGAAGCGGGTATCCCCGATGTTAATGCCATGACGCTGGCCACGGTGGCCGAAAATGGACAGCCGACCGCGCGCGTCGTTTTGCTGAAAGGATTCGATCAGGACGGGTTTGTTTTTTACACCAGCTATCGGAGCGAGAAAGGGCAGCATCTGGCGCGCAATCCGAAGGTCGCGTTGGTCATTCTCTGGAAAGAACTAGAGCGGCAGGTCAGGATCGAGGGCGAGACGAAAAAGGTTGCACGGGAAGAATCCGCTCGCTACTTCCACTCGCGTCCGCTGGGCAGCCAGCTCGGGGCCTGGGCTTCGCATCAGAGCGAGGTCATTGATGCCCGCAGAATGCTGGAGGCGCGCCTTGCGGAAATGGAGGAGCGATTCGCTGGGCAAGAGGTTCCCTTGCCGCCCGGCTGGGGCGGCTATCGGGTGAAGCCTTCGCGGATCGAATTTTGGCAGGGCCGGCCCAATCGCCTGCACGACCGCTTCCGCTATGTGCAGGAAAAAAGCGGCTGGCGGATGGATCGGCTCGCTCCCTGATTGGAGCAAAAAATTTCCCCAAGCTGGCAGTTAAAGGCTGCCGCGAATCCCGCGGTCCCGATCCTGAGGAGTGACGTCACCGCTGAGCTTGGCCCAGACCGCGCGCACGGCGTGCCGCGCATGATCCCACGGCAGACCGCCGTCGGCGACATTCACTTCGTATTCGCGCGCCACGTCGTCCTCAACGTCGTCAAAATTGCGCCCGCGATATTTCTCAAAACTCTGCTGCCCGGTCCGATACGCCGGCTCGTAATGCTCGTAAGTGTGCTCGGAGCTGGCGTAAGGCTGCGCGCTATGATTGTCCCGCCAGTAACCGTCGTCTTTCGTATCGTCCGTTTTATCCTCGTTCATGTATTTGCCTCCGGTGAACTTCGTGTGAAGGGTGTCGTGCGGTCGCGTCCCTGGCTCCCGGGAACACCGTCGCATTCGGCGCGCAAAGGGGCAACGACATCCGAAACTATATTGCTATGATGAATCCAAACGGAGACGAATTTAACGAAGTGCCAGCGGGCGGGGCGGCGGACATTGGTGGTGAGGCGCCCTTCAGTCAGCGCGGCATGGCGGAAATGGCGGGGAACACCTGGGAACAGACGAAAGAACGGGCCGGGGTGGCTGCTGAACGCACTCAGGTCTTTCTGCGCGAGAATCCCATTCCCACTCTGATCGGCGCTCTTGGGGTCGGGATCGCGATTGGCCTGGCCATCCGCTACGCTTCCAACGCCACCGAGCGGCCGGAAGAAAAATTGAAAAACGATTTTGTCCAAACCGCCTCGAGCTTTCTCTCGCTGCCATTCCTCTGGCCGCTCCTGAAATCGGCCCGGGAAAAAGCGGAAGATTCCAGCGAAGTGGTAATGGATAACGTCAAAGAAGGCGTGAACCGGCTAAAGAAGGTGAAGGTGTCGAAATACACCAAGCCGATGAAGAAACGCTGGAATGCCTGGACGCGCTAGGGTCCTCCGCGCCGCGGTTTGAGTCATATCTCGTGCGTTCTCGGGGCGAAGTGTCGGCTTCCACCTTTTCTGAAAGGTGGAAGTGGTGTCTGCTCTCGCTGAGTGGCTCTTATCCGATTCCCGCCCGGCCCGAAGCCGGGCCTGTTTCGAAATGCGGAAACGCACCTGCAACGCGATCCCCTTGGGTTCCTGACCGAACTGGCGCGCGATTACGGTGACATCGTTCATTTTCGGTTAGGGCGGCAGCACGCCTTCCTCCTCAATCATCCGGACCACATCAAGGATGTCCTGGTCACGTCTGAGACGAACTTCGCCCCCGCCCGAACTTCCACTACGCGCGCTCTCCTCGGCGATGGTCTCCTAAACAGCGAGGGAGCGTTCCATCGCCGGCAACGGGCGCTCTCCCAGCCGGCCTTTCATCGGCGCCGCATCGCTTCTTACGCCGACGTCATGGTGCAACACGCCACCCGGCTGCGCGATCGCTGGCAGGAAGGCGAGACCGTCGATCTCTCCCGCGAGATGATGCAAGTGACGCTCGGGATCGCCGGGAAAACTTTGTTCGATGCCGAGATGGAGTCGGACGCCGAAGAAGTTGGCGATGCCCTGCGGCAGGTCCGCGTCCTGTTTGCCCGGCCGGTGCTCCGTCACGTGCGCAAGCTACGCGCGCTTCCCTTTCTGCCGGCAGCCCGCCGCTTTCAGCGGGCGCTTACTCGTCTGGATGCGATCATCTACCGGATCATCGCGGACCGTCGCCGCTCCGGCGTCGATCGGGGCGATTTAATCTCCATGTTGCTGCTGGCGCAGGAAGATGGCGCCGCCATGACCGACGTCCAGGTGCGGGACGAAGTCATGACTCTTCTGCTCGCGGGGCACGACACTACCGCCAACGCCCTGGCCTGGACCTGGTATCTTCTTTCGCAATCTCCGGCCGTGGAAGCAAAGCTTCATGCCGAACTCGATGCCGTCCTCGGCGATCGGCCCGCCACGTTCGAGGATTTCGGGCGGCTCGTTTACACGGAGATGATCTTGGCCGAGGCGCTGCGCCTTTATCCTCCAGGGTGGCGCATCAGTCGTCGCGTCATCGCCGATCACGCGCTCGGCGGTTATACTTTGCCCGCAGGTTCGCTCGTTTTCCTCAGTCAGTATGTCACTCACCGAGACGCGCGTTATTATCCCGATCCCTCTCGTTTCGATCCCGAAAGGTGGACCGCGCCCGCACGGGAGGCGCGCCCGCCCTTCGCCTACTTCCCTTTCAGCGGCGGCACGCGTCGATGCCTGGGTGAACAGTTTGCTCGCATGTCCGGCGTCCTGCTTCTCGCCACTCTGGCGGGTCAGTGGAAACTGCGACTCGTGCCGGGCGCGCGCATCGAAGCCGATCCGCTTTTCACCTTGCGCCCAAAATTCGGGATGCCGATGACCCGGCAGCGCCGGCGCACTCCGCCGGTTAGCGCGTGATCCAACCTTGAATCCGGCTCGACCCGGGAGAAATGTGGGTTCCCGCATGGCAGCAACTTCCTCTTCGCGCCCAACCTGGCAGCGCAGTTCCATTTTTCAGTTCTTCTCTTCGGTCAAACTCGCGGTCGTTCTTCTCGCGGTCCTCATCATCGCCAGCATCGCCGGCACCATTTACGAATCGAGCTTCGACGCCAAAGTGGCTCGAGCCTACGTCTACGGCGCGCCCTGGTTCAATCTCTGGCTCCTCCTCCTCGCGACCAATCTCACTGTCTCCGCCCTCTCGCGCTGGCCGTGGCGCCGACATCACGTCGCTTTTCTCATCACCCACCTGGGAATTATCACCCTGCTCGCCGGTTCGCTCGTCGGCCGCACTTTCGGAGTCGAAGGAACGATGACTCTGTTCAAGCATGAGCCTCCCAGTTCGCGGTTGCTCGTGGAAGAACATCAGCTCCGCGTCCATGACAGCGATGGTATCCTGAAAGGCTACCGCGCCGAATTTCTGCATCGCCCTCCTACGCCGGACCGGCCGCGCGATCTTGGTTTGCTCGCGAATGGCGCCCGCCTTTCCATAATTGACTACGCGGAGGCGATCGACGCGAAGTTGAATCCGAAACCGCTTCCCGAGGGTGGCAGCCCGGCGCTCCATTTCACCGTCAAAACCGCGATGATGGGACAGCAGCTGGAAGGATGGCTCCTGGCCGATGATCAGCCGCAACACGCCAGCTACAGTATGGGCCTCGCCAATATTGAGTTGAAACGCGGGCGAGCCCCCGCCGCCGGGCAACCCGCCAGGGATACTGGCGCGAGTGAAGGCAAAGCCCCGCCGGACGCGAGCGTCGTCTCCGCGCCGACGGGTAATGTCGCGCAGGGCGCGGAGGAAACTGAAGTCGAAGAATCGATTTTCACTTTCGCCAAGGCGCCCGATCAGCAAATCGCGCGGGTGGCGAAAGGCGGGAGCACTGGCGCGCGGCTGTCATTATCCGAGCCCGGCGTCGGCGGCCAGGGAGAACTCACCGTTACCCTCGGTGACAAGTCCCAGAAGATTCCCGTTGCACCCAACCTCGGGAAAGAAGTTGCGCTCACCGGCACGAAACTCTCGCTCCGCCTTGAGAATTACTGGCCGGATTTCCGCATCCGGGACGGCAAACCAGGATCCGTTAGCGACATACCGAAGAACCCCGCCCTCGTCGTCACCATCCACGGTCGCGCTCTTCCGGTCGCGCCCACCGCCCCGGCGCACGCGGGGAAGGAAGCGTCGGTCCCCGAGGCCGGGCGCGCCCCGGTGATGGATGGCGCGAACGCCGCGCAAAACCATCTCACCCTCTTTCTGGCCGACGATGGCGAGGTGACTTACGAGCTCAAATCGCGGCGGGCGGGTGACTCCTCGCAGCGGCTCAAGTTAAACGAACCTCTCACCACCGGCTGGGCGGACTGGTCGCTAGTGGTCGATCGCGTCCTGCCTCACGCCCAAACCTGGATGGAGTTTACACCGGCCGCGGCGGAGAAAAGCGATATGCCCGATGGTCTCCGTCTGCGCGTCGTGCAGAAGGGCGAAACGATCGAGCAATGGATTCCGGCTGGGTGGGAAATCAACGTCCCCACCACCCCGCAGCCGGTCAGTATCAGCTACGGCTGGCGCGCCGTCCCGCTGCCCATCGCCATCGAGTTACTCACCTTCGAAGTGCAGCGCAACGAAGGCAGCGACGCTCCCGCCGGTTTCAAAAGCACGCTCCAAGTGACGG
>JBDTXE010000168.1:0-4942 GCA_040006335.1 Verrucomicrobiota bacterium
CGCGAAGATTTTGACGCGGCAAGTTCGCGCACGTCGCTCAGATCGCGGCTGGAAGCAAACGCAGGCGGCACTCCAAATCCTCCAACACCGGGTTGCAACCGCCGCACGATCTCGAAGCGGCCATTCTGGCGACTTTACCGGTCGCAAATTACGCCGCGGTGGTGACGGGTAAGAAGGGTGGTACGAGTAGAGGTCTATACCGTCCTGCAAGCGAGCTTTCGTTAAGCATTCGGGACGCTGAAGTTTCTAATGGGCGTCGGCAGACGAATCGCGACCGGAGTCTAGGGCACTCGGCCCGAGCCGACGAGGAGAGAAGAGAATGTGGCAGCACAGGTCGTTGCCGCTCATTCATTTTAATGAAGGCAATCCATGGAATGGCAGTTGACTCGGGGCGACTCAGGCGGGACGGACAGGGCTCTATGAGTTCCACCAAAGGTTACGCCGCGCATTCGGAGAAAGAACCGCTCAAGCCATTCGCTTTTGAACGGAGGGAGCCGACACCGACGGATGTGCAGCTGGAAATTCTCTATTGCGGCGTTTGCCACTCGGACATTCACATGGCGCGGAATGAATGGGGTGGGGGCACGAAGTATCCCTGTGTCCCCGGTCACGAGATTGTGGGCCGGGTGACGAAAGTGGGCACGGAGGTCAAGGGCTTCCAAGAGGGGGACCTCGCGGCGATCGGTTGTCTGGTCGATTCCTGCGGGAAATGCGAGAGTTGCGCGGCAGACCTGGAGCAGTTTTGTGTCAACGGGTGCACGCTAACCTACAATAGCGAAGACAGGCACAGCGGTGGTGTCACCTACGGCGGTTACTCGAAGCAGATCGTGGCCGACCAGGAGTTTGTTCTGCGCGTTCCCCGAGAACTCGACCCCGCCGCGGCCGCGCCGCTCCTCTGCGCCGGCATCACGACTTACTCGCCCCTTCGCCGTTGGAAGGTAGGGAAAGGACAGAAGGTGGGCGTGGTCGGACTTGGCGGCCTCGGACACATGGCGTTGAAATTCGCACACGCCTTTGGCGCGGAAGTCACGCTCTTCACCACTTCACCCGGCAAAACGGAGGACGCGAAAAGACTCGGCGCGCACGAGGTGGTGATCTCGACCAACGAAGAGGAAATGAAGAAGCGTGCCAATCAGTTTCATTTCATCATCGATACGGTGTCGGCAAAACATGATCTTAACGTCTATCTCAGCCTGCTGCGCCTCGATGGCGTGATGACGCTGGTCGGTCTGCCCCCGGAACCAGCGCCGGTGGCGGCCTTCAATCTTCTCATGCCGCGGCGGCAATTGACCGGGTCGCTCATCGGTGGGATCGCAGAAACGCAGGAGATGCTCGATTTCTGCGCGAAACATGGGATCACCTGCGACGTGGAAATGATCCGGATGGATCAGATTAACGAAGCGTATGAACGGATGCTGAAGAACGACGTGAAGTATCGCTTCGTCATCGACATGGCGTCGGTCTGATAGGATTCGTTAGCGACTCTCCTTCGAACCAACTTCGAGCAGGCGCTTGGTCAGGAAAACGAGGCCGGCCATCTGGGCCCACTCGGAGACGATATTTCCTACCACCTGTCCCCATTTGCTGTCGGTGTCCATCCTGATGAAAAGGATGGCCCAGCCAGCGCCGGTCACGAGAATAAAGATGAGGAGTGAGTGACGATGAAGAAAATCGAGCCAGGGCCAGCGTTCCCTCGTTTTTACCGGCCGACTTTCGGGCGAGCCAATCTCATAAAGAAATTTGGTCCCGAGGATGATGATGACCGAGCCGCTCCAATCGGCGATGGCATTACCGCAGAAGGAACCGAGGTGCGTTTTCGGATCGAGGTAGTGATAACCGACGATCCAAATGAGGAGCAGCGCGACCGCAACGATACTGAGTGAGTGACGGTGCAGAAAACTTTCTTTACTGCGCTTGCTGCGGGAAGGTTTGGCCATGGGATAAGACGATAAGGTAGGAGGAAGCGCCGGGGCCACACAACCTTCGAAGCGAACATCACGCTTCACAAATAGCAAAGCCCAATGGTCGACTCGGCGCGCGCCCAGACGGGGGAGGCGAAAAGGCGGCTATTCCTCTTTGGCCTCCTTTCAGCTTCATTGCGTTCTCTTTGATGCGCGTAACTGGCTACCAACATCGTGGCCCGGCAGGCAGGAATGCCCTGCCTTACAGCCGCGTGTTCGAGTTTTGGTTTTGTGGTCGGATGGAGAGGCTTTGCCTTTTGTCTCGTCTGGGCGCTCTCGAGCATGAATGCAGCGCAGGCCCAAACGGCATCGAATATTGCGGCTTCCCATTCGATTGCCATCCTTGAACGCATCCGGCGCGGCGGCGTGGAACAAACAATATTTCTGGGAGGTGATGCCAGTGGGAATTCCATCCTCCTTATCCTGCACGGTGGCCCGGGAATGCCGAAGATGCCGATCTGGCGGGCCAACCAGTCCTGAAGTTGCCGCCGCCTATCTCCGCGCCCTCTCCACTCCGGCAGGCCAGCATTTGATCTGGTTCGAGAACTCGGAACATTGGCCGCATCTCGAGGAGCGCGAAAAATTTCACGCGGCCATGCGCACAATTCTTAAGACGACACCTCGGTTCGCGCAGCCCTAAAGGGCGCCGCCCAGCAGGTTACTTCGTCTTCTTCTTGCTCTCGCTGCTGTCCTTGGCTGCGGCCAGCCGATCGTTTTTACGCCGGCGCGCTGCGCGTTTTCGGGCGTTATCTCTGCCTTGGCTGTTTCCCATAGCTTTCGATAGTCGCCTTTCTGCGATTGCACCAGTTGATTTAGCGGTCATCCCATCCGGACTTGGCCAGGCCAGGTAACAACGGCGTTACCATCGACAAGTCGCGCGGGCGGTGGCTGTGGAAAATATTCCGGCCAGTTCAGTTGGCCGACCAATCCATAGAACGTGACTGTCCGCGGCAGTCAGGGCGGATCGGTTTCGTGGGCGGTAGCGTCGAAGTAGAGGAGAGAAGCTTTTTACTCAAGAGTGAGGACGAAGGCGGGTGGTCCGCGCAGCGGGAGTAGAGATCTCGTTAGAGACACGATGCTACTCTCAATTGCGGCTGACAGTGGCGTCCGGCTGGGATTTTCTCAGGGGCGCGGCGAGGGTTGCCCTTCCGGCTCCGCCTGTGGCCGAGCCTCTCGCTGGGCTGCGGGAGCCTGTGCTCTTGCTGGCGGGCGTGCGGCTTCCGGCGGGCGATTCGCCGTTGGGGGCATTGGGCGCTGCATTTCGCGATTCTCTGGAGAAATCGGTCGCCTCGCTCTCGCATTCGCGGCGTTCGTCTCACGTTGAGAGGGTTCACCATTCATTTCTTCGCGATCGGTTTTCATTTCGCGATTTTCCTGCGCTTCCTCCTGTTCGGTCGCGCGCTCCGAACCATCCGCGCGCTCTCGACGTGCGCGATCGGCCTGGGCAGGCGAGGCCTCGTTACGCTCCTGGCCTGCGCTTGCCGCGGCGGGCTCGCGTGGGCGATTTTCGGCCCCGGCAGTAGCTCCATTACGAGTGGTATTTTCCGGGGTCGCCGCGCCGCTGCGACCGGAAGCCGGCTCACTCCTTTTTCTGGCGTCTTCAATCGCGGTGGCGTTTGGCTTGCCTTGGTTGACCGACGCTTGCAAATCCTGGTTCCTACTCGCGGTCTGCTGTCGCGAAGTCTGGGCAGATGTCGCCGGGACCCGCTTGGCACTGGCAGCCGCCGCCGTTTGTTCCGTGCTCGCCTTGGCCTGGACACCGTTCGGTCCGCCATTGAAGCTGGCGCGCGTCGCCGCGCTGGTGGGCTGCCGCACCGCCGAGCGATCGGCGTAGGTGTTGCGAATGACCGCAGCGTTCACCCGCGAGACTTCAGTGTTGTAGAGAAAGATATTCCCATCCCATCGGCCCCCCGCATAGCCGTCGCCGAAGTAGCCGAAGCCGTAATCGATCCCGCCGTAAAAACCAACCGTCGGTCCCCAGTAGCCGTCGTTAAAAACGTAAGCGCCGTTATCGTAGCCCCAGTAGGGCGGGGTCCAGAGCAGCCCGACCTGCGGCGGCTCCGCCCAATCTCCCGGAACCCAGTAGTATTGAACCTCCGGATCGTAGGCCCAGTAGCCGGGTGTCCAGATATAGCCTTCGTCGGGACAGAAGGGCTGCTCGATCACGGGTAGAACCGGAGGAGCTACGTTAATGGCGATGCTTATCTGTGCTGTCGCGGTGGCTACGGCCACGCTGGCTGCGAGCAGAACGGCGCTACGTGAAATTACGGTGCTTTTCATTGCTATTAAATAATCGCACCGCCTTGCCGACGTGGTTGCGCGGAAGTGCCGGTCGGTGCCACCGGCTTTATCTGCTCCGCAAACGGAAGCAGCTATCCGGCGTCGGTCAGCGCGACGGAATAACGAGTACGCGGGAACTCGAGGTAGCGCGCAGTGTCGTTCGCCACTTCTTTCCCGTGCAGGATTTCCACGACCGATAATGCCATATCGATCCCGGCCGCGACACCAGCGGAAGTGATGAAGTTATCGTCACGCACCACCCGCTCCCTGCGTTCCACCGTGATGCTCGCATCGATTTCCGCGAGCAGATCCAAGGCGCCGAAATGAGTAGTGGCGCGCCGTTGTCGCAGCAGACCGGCGTGCGCCAACACGAGCGCGCCGGTGCAGACCGAAGTGACGAACTCCGCCTCCTTCGCTTTAATTTCGAGCCAGCCTTCCACCTCCCGATTGTCCAGCAGTGCCCGAGTCCCAAATCCTCCCGGAATCACCAGGATGGCGAGCGTCGGCGCATCCGCGAAGGTGAATTCGGGCACCACCTTGAGATTGCCGGTGGTGGCGATTGTGCCCTTCGCGGCCGCAATCGTGGAAACCGCAAACGGCGCCGACTCTTCGCTCCTGCGGGATTCCACCCCCGGGATCAGGCGCGTGCGCGAGAACACCTCAAACGGTCCGGCGAAATCGAGCACTTCCACGTTATCGAA
>JBDTXE010000169.1:0-4872 GCA_040006335.1 Verrucomicrobiota bacterium
GATTTACCGTCTTCGAGCTGTTGGTTGCCATAGGAATCGTGGCGCTCTTAGTCGCGCTGCTCATACCTTCTTTCACGATGGTCCGCCGGCGCGCCCAACGGATTCAGTGCAGCGCTAATCTGCGCAGCCTGCACGTGGCGGCCGAGCAATATCTTCAGGATAACAATGCCTGGCCGCAGATCGGGCTCGACGCAGAAACTGACACTGGAACTGAGGATCATGCGACGGCCTGGATCGCCGCCCTTTCGCCGTACAAGATCGACAAGAAGCAGTGGATCTGTCCGGCGATTCAGAAAGCGCTTCATAATCCCGATTATCTTTCAGCCGGCAACGAGCGCGTGGATTACATGGCCATGCCGTTCGACGACAAGCCGATGACGCCGCATCAGTGGCCGCGGCAGCCGTGGTTCGTCGAGAACGCCGACGTGCATGGCCACGGGAATCTCATCATTTTCACTGATGGGAGTATCTCGGATCTGAAGAGCGTCACTGGGAAATAACAGGTTCAAAACGAATTGGGCTAATAGCTAAGGCTCTCAGTGCAGGGGCTCATGCGATCGGCCGAAGCCGAGTTCCTTCCGGGGATAATCACGGTCGCCTGAGCACGATTGTGGAGCGCAAACAGTGGATGAGGTCCCTTTGTGCCGGTGGAAACTTATCTTGAGCTTGGCGACGTGGCCGCAGACGAATTTTGGGAGCCTTTCGACCTCTAAGCGAAACGGGCGCGGGCTGCCGAGCGGGTGGAAACGCGCTAGCGTCTCTACTTACTCGCAGTTGTCTCGCACTCGATCGTCAGAGTGATCTGGTCGCCGATCATCGAGACGGCCTCGACCGCCGGAGACCACCTCAACCCGAAGTCGCGCCGGCTGAAATTGCCGCCCGTTGCGCGCCACCGGCTGATTTCTTTGCCTTCCGCATTTTTCGTTCGGGCTAAAAGCGTGACATGGAGGATGATGGGATGGGTGACACCGTGGAGGGTGAGGTCGGCGGTCAGATCGGCTTGTTCGGAGCCGGTGCGGACCACCTTGCGGCTGCGAAATTGCACCTGCGGAAATTTCTCCGTTTCGAAGAGCTCGCTGCGCAGATGTCGATCACGCGTAGTGTTGCTTGTTTCGATCGTGGCGGTGGGACAGCTGGCGGTGACGGAGGAGTTTTCCGGTTGATCGGGATCGATCCGCAAGGTGCCGCGAACGTCGTGAAAGCGGCCAATCACTTTGCCGGCAAAATGCCGGAGCTCGAACTGCACCTTGGTGTGCGCGGGATCGATTTCGAAGTTATGAATTTCGGCGCGGGCAGAGCAAACCGCGGTCACAAAAACTGCCAGCGCACAAACGAGACGGGCATCCATCCGCTAACCTCGCGCATGTTGTATTTCCCGCCACTATTTCAAGGTAACAGCGGAAAGCACACTCGAACTAGTTTCAAAAATCGATTTGGCGCTGTAGCGGCGGTCTATGACCGCCGTCCTTATCTGGGGAAACACCGGGATTCGGCGGTCGTAGACCGCCGCTATAGGGATTTTTGCAGCCGTTTATATTGGAGGAGCGTCTGTTGAGGCGAAAGCTTTACGTCGCGAGGGCCAGCTCGCGAATAAGGTCCGGTCCGCGGTAGATGAAACCGGTATAGATTTGTAACAACTGCGCCCCGGCTGCCGTCTTCTCGCGCGCCGCGGTCGCGTCCGTGATACCGCCGCAGCCAATGACCGGCAGGTTTGTTTGCATCGTTATCTTCTTCACGATCTCGGTGGCGCGGCTGCGGAGAGGGGCTCCGCTCAGACCGCCTTGCTCATCCTTCGTTAATCGAAGAGCGGAATGATCGATGGTGGTGTTGGTCGCGATGAGGCCGGCGATCTCGTTGCGCTCGCAAACATCCACCATCTCGCCGAGCAAAGCGTCATCCACATCGGGCGCGACCTTCACCAGCAGCGGTTTGCCGGCGCATTCCGGTCGGAGCGTGCGCAGGAGCGAATCGAGCTGGGCTGGCTGCTGCAGCTCGCGCAGACCTGGAGTGTTGGGCGAGCTGACGTTGAGGGCGAGGTAGTCGGCGTGATCGCGCAGACGGCTGAGAGATGCAAGACAATCTTCGGGCGCCGCTTCGAGTTCCACCGCGCGCGATTTGCCGATATTGATCCCAACGGGAATCCCGGGCCAGCGACCTTCGTCCCGCAACCGTTGCAGCCGGTCGGCCACGGCCTGAGCCCCGTCATTATTGAAACCGAGGCGATTGATCAGCGCCTGCTGCCGCGGGTAGCGAAAAATGCGCGGCTGCGGGTTGCCCGGCTGAGGGAGGGCTGTGACGGTGCCGATCTCGACGAAGGCAAAGCCGAGCGCTTCCCACGCGGGCAAAGCGACGCCATTCTTATCCAAGCCGGCCGCGAGTCCGACGCGATGACGAAAGTTCAGGCCGAAAAGAGTGGTGGGCGATCCGCCGAGGCGCTTTCTCGGGAGAAATGGTCCGGTTGCCCAAAGGCAGGAGAGCGCGAGGTGGTGCGCCCTCTCCGGATCAAGCAGAAAGAGAAGCGGGCGAAGAAAGCGTTGGTAGATCATTTACCGATACAAAATTGATTGAAGACGGCGTCGCGCACCGCTTCTTCATCCCTGCCGCCAAGCAATTCGTCCAGGGCCGCCAGCGCGTCGCGCAAATCCACCGCGAACATCTCGGCGGTCGCGCCGCGCCCCATTTCCTCCAACGCGCGTTCGCAGGCGAGGGCCGCCTCGCTCAGCCGGGCGCGATGCCGCGCGTTGATCGCGAGGGGACTCTCCGCGTTGAAATTAAGCGCGCCCAGGTGCCGAAAGATTTCCTCTTCCAGCTCGGCGAACCCTTCGCCGGTGCGACAGGAGATGCGAACGGCGTCGATCCCATCCCAATCGCCGTGCGGCGGGAGGTCCCGTTTATTGATCACGAGCAATTCATCGGCGGCGGGATCGAACTCCGCGGATCGAGCGGCATTCCCGTCGACGAGATGGAGACGAAGATCTGCTAGCTCGAGTGAGCGCTCGGTCCGCTCGATCCCCGCGCGTTCGACCGTATTCTCCGGCGCGCGTAAACCGGCGGTATCAAACAAGCGCAGCGGAACGCCCCGCAGATCGATGCGCTCTTCAATGGTATCGCGGGTGGTTCCATGGGTCTCGCTGACGATGGCGCGATCGATTCCGAGAAGGCGGTTGAGCAGGCTCGATTTGCCCGCATTGGTCGCGCCGAAGATGACCACGCGCAGACCTTCGCGCAGGATCCTTCCAGTCTCGGCGGTAGCAAGAATTTCTCGGAGCCGGCGGGAAAGCGTTTCGATTCGACTACGAATCGTTAGCTGATCGTCTGACTCGATCCCTTCCTCCGGGAAGTCGAGGGAGGCTTCGACCTGCGCCAGAATGGCGATCGTTTCCTGACGCAATGCGCGGAAGCGCTCTCCTAATCGTCCCTGGAGTTGCTCCGTCGCGGAGCGCAACGCCAGGTCGCTTTGCGCGCGGATCAAATCGATCACCGCCTCCGCCTGGGTGAGATCCAGTTTGCGATTGAGATAGGCCCGTTCGCTGAATTCCCCCGGCCGAGCCGGGCGCGCTCCCGCCAGAAGAGATGCTTCGAGCACGCGAGCCGTCACCAGCATCCCGCCGTGGCAGGTGATCTCGATCAAGTCTTCGCCGGTGTAACTCTGGGGCGAGCGATGCACGGAGAGCATGACTTGATCAAGCATGATGCCGTCCTGCACGATTTCGCCCAGGTGTTGCGTGTGGGAAGCCAGCCGCGAGGGCGAATCCTTCCCGCGGAAAATCAGATCCGCGACCGCGAGAGCGCCCTCGCCGGAGAGGCGAATGAGCGCGATGGCGCCTTCGCCCACGGGAGTGGAAATCGCCGCAATCGTCTCGCGCGGAATAATCGCTTCGCTCACGCGCACACGTTCGCCAGCACCTCCCGGAGCACGGCAACGCACTTCCGGTTTTGCTCCATCGTCCCGATGGTGATGCGGATCCATTCGGGTAACTGGTAACCGCCCATCGCACGAACGATGACCTTGTGCTGCAGCATGGCGCGGAAAACGGCGGCGCCATCGCCCACCTTCACCAGAATGAAATTTGCTGCGCCGGGGATAAAAGACAGCTTCATCGCAGCGAACTCCGCCTCGAGAAAAGTGCGGCCCTCGTCCACGGTTTTCCGGGTGGCGCGCACATGTTCTTCATCGCTCAACGCCGCCAGCGCTCCGGCCAGGGCAATGCCATTGATGTTGAACGGCTGCCGCGTCTTTTGCATGACCTCGATCAACTCCCGCCGCGCGATGCCGTAGCCGATCCGCAGCCCGGCCAGGCCGTGAATCTTGGAGAAGGTGCGCAGGACAATCACGTTTCGTCCTTCGTGGACGTAGCGCAGCGTGTCCGGCGGATCGGCGACAAATTCATAGTAGGCTTCATCGAACACGACCACGAGTTCCGGTGGGAGACGGCGCATGAAACGCTCGATCTCCTCGGCCGCGAGCAAAGTCCCGGTTGGATTATTGGGATTGGCGATAAAGATGATCTCGGTCGCCTCGGTCATGGCCTCGGCGATGGCGTCCAGATCATGACCGTGATTTTGCGCGGGCGCTTCCACCGTCGCCGCGCCGAAAATGCGGGCGATGATTTTGTAAGCGACGAACGCGTGTTCGGAGGTGAGAATGGTATCGCCGGGCTTAAGGAAAGCATGCGCGAGCAGTTCGATGATTTCGTTCGAGCCGTTGCCGAGGATGATGTGTTCTGGCGCGACCCCGAGTTTCTGCGCAAGCGCCTGCCGAAGATAGAAACCGCCGCCGTCGGGATAAAGATGCACCTGGTCGAGGGCCGCATGCATGGCGGCGAGCGCTTTCGGGGAGGGACCGAGCGCATTTTCGTTTGAGGCCAGCTT
>JBDTXE010000170.1:0-4847 GCA_040006335.1 Verrucomicrobiota bacterium
GCCGGGTCTTCTGCCAGAAGTTCGCCCCATCCATATCAGCAGATTCGTAGAGATGGCGCGGCACATCTTGCAGTCCGGCGGCGTAAATGACCACGGCCTGCCCGACGCCCCAAAGGCCGGTAAAGATGATACCCCACTTGGCGTAACCTGGTTCCTGTAGCCAGTTCGGCGGCACTAGGTGTGTATCGAGCAGACTATTGATTGTCGTGAGAAAGGGCCGGATGGCGTTGTTCACCAAGCCGAGTTCGCCATTCAGCATCCACTGCCAGAGAACGGCGAGGCAAACCATCGGCACGAGCGAAGGAAGGAAGAAGACGGTGCGGAAAATTCCTTTTCCGGGAAGATTGAAGTTCAGCAGTATCGCGAGAGTGAGTGAGATGATCAGACCGAGCGGGATGGCGAAAAAAGCGAAAAAGAAAGTGTTATAGACTGACTTCCAGAAAATGGCGTCTGTGAATAGACTTTGATAGTTATCCAGACCGACAAACACCGCCGGTGACAGAACGGAGTAATCGCAAAGCGAAAAGTAGACCGTGCTTACGAGAGGATACGCTGCGAAAGCGAGGAAGCCGATGATCCAGGGGCTGATGAAGAGCAGGCCCATTCTGATATTGCGCTTTTCCTCCTTATTCATGGTTGGCCATTCCATTCCGCTTGCAGCTTCTCCGCGAGGTGGTGCCAGCGCTTTTGCGGCTGCGCAAACACCTGTTGGGCATGCTGCTCCACTTCGTTTAGTGCCTCGCTCGCGCTTGAACTGCCTTCCCAAATCCGGCCGAAAGCCTGATGCATGTCGTTACTGTAAACCGTCCACATCGTGAGTTGCGGAATGTAATGTGCGTTCGAACTTTTAGATAAGGCCAGAAACTTGTCGATGTTCGGGTTGGGATGAAGCCGAAAAAAATCCGGACTCGTTTCCCGCAAAGGACTGACTGTTGACATACTCAATAAAAGCGAACGCAGGATGTTTCGCACCGGCCGGGATGACAAGGGCATCGGTTTCAACTAGCGTCACGGGCATTATTCTCGGCGTAAACCGGGATCGCGCGGCCCCAAACCCATGCGACATCCGGCGGCACGCCGCCCGCAATCGAGAGCATCAGCTTTCGGTTCATCTGACTGACCGAGCTGAAGTCGACAAAGATGTGATCCTGACTGGCATTGAAGTCAGCCACGATTTTCTGCATCGCTTCCGCTTCAAAGCCGTTCCAACGCTCCCAATATTTCACGACTAACCGGCCCTTGACGGCAGGGTTGCTCTGCTCACAGGATCCGAGCCCGAACGCCGCAAAGACGGCGATGAGAACGCCGGTCAATTTTTCCAGAGAACGAAGCATCTTCCGGTCGAGCACGCGGGCAGTATAGGATCTCGTTGAGAGGCAGCAACCCCGGGCAACGAAGCTCATGCGGCCGCGGCGGTTACCTCCGCCATTAGACGCAGACGGATTCCTGGGACGCTTACTCGCGATTGAGTTCGCCGGCGATCGAGCCTTCGCGCATGACAATAATTCGCGTGGAAAGATTCAGCGCTTCCGGTAACTCCGAGGAGATCAGCATTACGCGAGCCCTTGTTGCGCCAGCTCATCGATCAAGGCGTGAATGGCTGCTTTCGCGCCGATATCTACGCCGCGCGTCGGCTCGTCGGCGATCAGGAGTTTTCCGCCGCGCGCGAGCCATTTGGCGAGGACGATCCCTTGCTGGTTGCCACCGCTAAGTGAGCTCACCGGCGCCTCGATTGAACTGGCTTTCACGCGCAGTTGCGCGAAGTATTGCGCGGCAATTTTCTTCTCTCGGGCGCGATCCAGCATTCCCGCCCTCCGCAGGCGATCGAGCAATGCCATGCTCAAATTAGCGCGGCAAGGCATACCGAAGACGCAACCTTGGCGCTTGCGATCCTCCAGCACGAGCCCGAAACCGGCGCGCATCGCTCCTTTCACGTCGCCCAGAGGAAGCGTTTTGCCATGGAGGTAACTTCGCCGGTCGCGCGCGGGTCGAGGCCAAAGATGGCCTTTGCGACTTCACTCCGACCAGCCCCGCCGAGGCCGGCAAAGCCCACGATTTCTCCTGCGCGAATCTCGAAGCTTACATCGCGGAATTTTTTGCTCCTGTGCAGTCGATAACTCGCGCAGCGGCCGCCGCACATCGAGCTCCACTCCGATCGCGCTTAAGAGCTTTTCGGCGCGGTATTCCATCGCCGTGCGGTCGAGGAGGACGTGGAGCTTTCTCGGGTAACGTCCCATCGAGAGATTCTCTGCGACGCTAAGATCGGAACAGAAAGCCAATTCCTGGTGAACCATGGCGATACCCGTTGCCTGCGCGGCTCGCGGCGAGGAAGGGTCGTGGCTCTCACCATCGATCGCGATCTCGCCACTTGTGGGCTGGTAAATCCCGGCCAGGATTTGCCGAGCGTCGACTTGCCCGCACCGTTTTTCGCCCATCAAACCATGACACTCACCACGCGCAATCGAGAGAGTCACTCCATTGAGCGCGACCACACCACCAAAGGTCTTGGTAATGCCGCGGAACTCAATGAACTCGCCGACGGCCATAACTCGCTTACTTACCCAGCCACTTCGACCAATTCTTCGCGTATTCGTCGGCGTTTTCCTTGGTCACCAGAGCTAGCTGGTCGACTACCTTCACCTGCGGCGGCGCCTGGTTGTTGACGATCTTATGCAAGAGAATGTCGACCGACTTACTGCCCCAGCCATAGCAATCCTGGGCGAAGAGGACAGGAGCGGCATCGGTTGCAGGCCGAAGAGTTCGATCCGCATGAAGTGCGTGGTGAATGCCGGCGGTAAAAGCGCGGGATCGCGTGAATCCGCGCATTTCTGCGCGGCAGTGCCGTTCGTCGAAGGGGAACGCATCCGCACCGGGACGCAAAAAAGCTGGGAATGGCGCTAATAGCTGGCCGAGCAGCTCGATCGGCAAGGCCCGATCAAAATGAGCCTAACCGCCAACGCTCGCCGCATTCGTCGGAATGGCGGAGCATAAAAACCAGCAGAAAAGGTGCTCGTCGTGACGACAGTGACCGGAAATGAGGCAACCGAACGGCGACCACCATCTGTGCCAACGAATCCTGCGCCCGGTCCCGCCGGCGACCTTCCAGTTCACCCCGCCCGGCCGGGACGGACGTGACTACGCCACTCGGGAATTAGACGACACACCCTTGTGCCCTAAATTCCTGCATTGTCCGAATGTCATAGCCATTCCGACGCCATCGCGGTGCGAAAGACGAGGATGTTGATCGGCATAAGCGCCGGCTGATGAAACTCCTAACTCACGCACTGGAGTTAGGCGTTTCAAACGCGCCTTGTTCGCCGATCGTTTAGCAGACCCGCGTCGCCGCGTCCGCCTCCGTGGCCAAACTGCCTAGAGCGTCGAAGAATGCCTGTGACTGGCCTTGGAAGAGCCCAGAGTTAGTCAAAGCCGTAGCTGCCGCGACGGCTCCGGCCTGCGGCGTCGACGTCGGCCGAATCACCGAGCAGGGGTGAATTCCTTGCTGCAGGAATTGGCAGGGCTCCGGCATGATGAGGTCCTTCTGCCGGCTGGAATTGCCATCGAACGACGCGATGTCGGGGAAGGTGACACCAGGGACGGAAACCGCAGGCGCGTTGCCCGCCTTATCATGCCAGATCGCGAAATGGAAGACTTCCACTCCGCCAATGGCCGGCAGGATCTGCAGCAGATCAGTGCTGCTCGCCTTTGGCACAAACGACGCGTAAAGACTGCTTCCCCCCTGTTCGATCGTGCCGAAACGGAAGGCCGCGGTGTTAGCGATCGCTTGAGCCCGCTTCGAGCCCACGGGGAGATCGACATTCGGAATGGCCGGGAAGTTTACGATCTTGATGAACTGCGGAAACGTGGCTCCGAAGTCGGGATTCTGGTGGCTGCGATAACGGAGCCACCAACTTGTATCGACGGTCAGGTTCATCAGGTTAGTTAACCGCCCGATCTGTTGCGCACCAGTCGCCTGACTGCTTGGCAACGTGCGGAACGCGCCCAGGTTCACCGGCGCCTCTCCCATGGAGATGAGGTAGCGGTTGATGAATCCGGCGTGTGCCTTCTCATCGTCCGTGTTGTCGATGACATACTGGGCCATGTCTTCGTCGAGCACGGCCAGCGCGGCCGAGAACGCGGGATTGCCCGTGGCGAGTTCAGTGTATTGCTGCCATAGATCCGCTTCGACGAGCTCTGCGGCGGCGAGGAATCGCAAAATGGCGACATCACCTGAATTCAACGAACTGGATGCGGCCTTGGCGGCACGACCGCTACTAAGAAAAGCTGCGCCCGGTCCGACAAGGGCTGCGCCAATTCCGAGGCGCGGATGAATGACCGCCGCGGAAGCCGGCGTGGTGTAGCGCTCGGGTTGGGACCGGATACTCCGTTGCCAGTCGCTGAAGGAGAATCACTTGCTGTTTGCATAGGGCTCTTTCTTTTGAGGTAGTGGGTCTCTCTGCGACCAGAAAAAGTTTCGGCCCGGGCAATCCCTCCGCAAACAGAATTTGGTAACAAGTTTGTTACCTTTCGCGCCGCCAAATGAGCGCTCTACGGCAGATTGCCTAACGCCCTTTTCCACCTGCCTCAACGAACCTGGGAGGATGAGCGCCTCGGAGTGCTTCGCTGCGTCAAACGTGGGAAACCGAGAAGAGGAGGTAACCCTACTCTTTCTCTATTTACTGCCAATCGCTGCCTTCGAAAAAGCGAGTCGGTCCTAAGCACAGACGAACCTCAGGGCTGTTCATTGCCACTGGTTCCAAAATTCGAGAGCAGTGCCGCCCAGCTGCACGGAAGCGTAAACCGTGTTGCGCTGGAAGCGGGAACGTCGCCGAAGAATTAACGAGCCCTAA
>JBDTXE010000171.1:0-4838 GCA_040006335.1 Verrucomicrobiota bacterium
TCTTTCCCTTGGCTTTCTTCGCATCCACGCCTTGGGCGATATCGTGCGATTGATCAGTGATGACCGTGTTCACGAAAATCTTGCGGGCGTGAAAAACGTCGTCGTCGTGGACGTAACCAATCTCCCGGACGGTGTCGCGCACGATCTGGTTAATCGGGATCACGTCTTCGAGGTTGGCGTTCTTTGGAAGATTCGGCACAGTGATCTCTCCACCGACGACCACGACATTGCTCTTGGCGTATGTCTCGCAGGCCACGCGCGAGTTTCGATCCCGCGTCAGGCAAGCATCGAGGATGGCATCAGAAATGGTGTCGCAGACTTTGTCGGGATGGCCCTCGCCGACGGATTCCGAGGCAAAAATAAAACGGCGAAGCATGATAGGAACGCAAGCGCGGCGGGCAGAGGTTAAACGGAGTTCGTCGGAGTCGTGCGCTGCCGCCTGCAGCGGTCGGTAAACAGAGCAACATATTGACGAATCATGATACGTAGATGTATCGTTTTAAGCCGGCATGGCGTCAACCCTTAATTTCCTGCGGATCGTCGCCGATCCGACGCGCCTGCGGCTGATGCTTCTGCTGGAAGAGGAAGAGCTTTCCGTCGCCGAATTGCAGCAGGTGCTCGGGATGGGACAGTCGCGCATTTCCAGTCATCTTGCACAACTGAAACGCGCTGGGGCGGTGACGGATCGCCGTGAAGGCAAAAGCGTTTTTTACCGGATGCGGCAACGGCAGCGCGAAGGCGCCCGCGCCAAAGTGCAGGAACTACTGCACGCCATGGCGCGGGAGGTTCCGGAAAGCGGCCGCGACCGCACGGCGGTGAAACTGGTACTGCAGCAACGCCGCGACAAGGCGCGTGCTTACTTCGATGAGCTGGCGGGAAAATTCGGACGCAGTTACGTCCCGGGACGTTCCTGGGAAGCGCTGGCCCATACGCTCATTACTCTCCTGCCGGCGCTGACCGTAGCGGATCTGGGCGCGGGCGAAGGCACCCTGTCGCAGCTTTTGGCCAAGACTGCGCGCAAAGTCATCGCCGTGGATAATTCCCCTAAAATGGTCGCGTTCGGTTCGGAACTGGCAAAGAAACATGGTTTCCGGAATCTGGAGTATCGCCTGGGCGACATCGAGAATCCGCCGATCGATAAGGGAACGATCGACCTGGCCGTGCTTAGCCAGGCTTTGCATCATGCCGTTCACCCGAAGGAGGCCATCGCCGGCGCGCACCGCATTTTAAGAAGGGGAGGCCGCGTGGTTGTGCTGGATTTACTGGGCCATCAGTTTGCGCGGGCGCGAGAACTTTACGCCGATCACTGGCTCGGTTTTAGCGAGATCCAGCTGCACGAATTTTTGGAAGGGTCCGGCTTTCGGAATATCGATGTGCGCGTCGTCTCGCGGGAGAAACAGGCCCCGAGTTTCCAGACAGTCTTCGCGACTGGACTGAAGTGATCCGTTGACGAACGCTCGCTGCGGTTGGTGCGAAGCGCCAATCTGGTTACTCTAGGGCTGAGGTGACGAGCAGCTTTTTCGAAGAGGTGAAGCGGCGCAAGGTTTACCGTGTTGCGGTCGCGTATGTCATTGCTGCGGGTGGGATGATCCAGCTCGCGTCCGCTGTTTTCCCGGCGTGGGAATTACCTTCCTGGACGCTGCGATTAGTCATCGTTTTGTTGCTGGTGGGCTTCCCCATTGCCCTGCTTTTGGCTTGGGCATTCGACGTCACGCCGCAGGGCGTGCGCGCGACGGATCCTGCACTCGGGGCCGGTGCGAGACCGCGAGGACGACGCAACCTCTGGATCCTGGTCGCGCTCGGGATTCTGCTTTCCGCCGGCGTGGGCTTTCTCCTGCTTCCACATGCCTCGGCGAAAAAAATCGATAAGTCGATCGCGGTCCTGCCTTTCGAAAATCTGAGCGAAGACAAGGAGAACGCTTTTTTTGCTGATGGCATTCAGGACGACATCCTGACCAGTCTGGCCAAAGTCGGCGATCTGAAGGTGATTTCGCGGACCTCAGTGATGAAGTATCGCGCGAAGAGCGCCAGCGTCCGCGAGATCGGCAAGGCGCTGGGCGTTTCAGCGATTCTCGAAGGGAGCGTGCGGCCCGACCGGAAGAACAACCGCGTGCGGGTGAATGTGCAATTAATCAACGCTGAAAACGACGAGCACATCTGGGCAGAGGATTACGATCGCGAACTGACAGACGTCTTCGCCATCCAGAGCGACCTCGCCCAGAAAATTGCCAACGAACTCCAGGCTAAGCTTTCTCCCCGGGAAAAGGCGCAGATGACGCGCAAGCCAACGGAGAATGGAGAAGCCTATTTCGCCTTTGTCCAAGCGCGGAATCTTTTCCAGCCGGAAGATTACGAAAAGCTCAAGCAGGCCGAACAACTCTACCAGCGGGCGCTGACGCTCGACCCAAACTTTGCGATCGCTTGGGCGAGTGCTTCAAACCTCGAGAGCTGGATTTATCACACCTTCGACGCGAGCGTGGCGCGAAAGGGCAAAGCGCGCGAAATGGCGGAGAAAGCGTTGCAACTGGAGCCTGATTTGCCGGAAGGGCATCTCGCCCTTGGCTATTGTTATTATTACGGCGACCTAGATTTCGACCGCGCTTTGCAGGAGTTCGAGATCGCGCGTCGCGGCCTGCCAAACAACGCCGACGTTCTTCTGGCCGTGGGCGCGATTCAGCGGCGGGAAGGGAAATGGGCCGAATCCACCGCCACCTTCGCGCGCGCGCTGCAGTTGAATCCGCAAAGCGTCTGGGTGATCCAGAACTTGGGAGTGAATTACCAGGCGTTGCGGCAATACGAGAATGCGGAAAAAACCTACGAGCGTGGCCTCGCCCTTGATCCGAAATCGCTTGGTCTGCGCAGTATGCAGATTCAGCTCGCCTTACTCTGGAAGGGCGATCTCAAGTTTGGCGAAGAGCAACTGGCAAATGCTCCGGCAGGCTTTGATCCGAGCGGAATGGTCACGCAGGCACGAGTCGGTTTTCTCATTTACCGCCGGCAGTACGCGACGGCTCTGCGACTATTGCAGACCCTTCCGGGAGAAACCGTTCACGCCGGAAATGGGGTGGAAGTTTCAAAGCGGGATTGGGAAGGGGCGCTCTATCTCTTGATGGGGGAGAAAGAAAAGGCGATCGCCGCCTACGAAGAAGCACGCGTCTTCACCGAAAACTTGGTGCGCCAGCGACCGGAGGACGCCAATCTGCGCATGGAACTCGGCATGATTTACGCCGTTCTCGGGCGCCGCGACGACGCGATCCGGGAGGGGAAAAAAGGAGTGCAGCTCGTCCCCGAGAGTAAAGATGCCTATGACGGGCCGAATTACAGTCTTCGGCTTGCGCAGATTTACGCATGGACAGGGGATAGCGCTGAGGCCTTGGCGCTACTGGAGAAATCCCTGCAGACGCCCAACGGAGTCAGCGCAGAGATGCTTGGCATCGATGTTAGTTATGATCCCTTACGGAGCGATCCCCGCTTTCAGGCCTTGATCGAGAAATATCGTGTTAAGGCTTAGTGGCCTGCTTTTTTTTGCGCTGACCGTACTGGAGGCTGCGTCCGCGCAATGGCAAGTCATCTCGTCCGTGCATGAACAGTCTGCGGTTCCCGAGATCGAGCATTGGAATTTTGAGCTGCGTGAGGCCGGCAAAGACGAGCAGGCGACCTTCGAAATTGCGTTCTTCAGTGCCAAATCCGCCAACCTGAAAGTAATTGACAATGCCAGCGGGTCCGATTCGCTGGCGCAGGCTGCAGCGCGGGAGAATTCCGTGGCCGGGGTGAATGGCGGCTACTTCGATCCGAACTTCAAACCGCTTGGCTTGCGCGTGAATGCCAGTGTCATCACCACGCCGCTGACGCACTCTCGTCTTCTTACCGGCATTTTCTGCGCCTCCAGCCGGGGGTTTCAAATCCTCCGGCTGGCCGAACCGCTGCCGAAGAAATGCGTCGCGGCGATTGAGTGTGGACCGTTCCTGGTTGATCACGGCGCAGCGGTAAAGGGACTCGACGATCGCCGTCTGGCGCGACGCACCTTTACCGCCGTAACTCGGCCGGAGGGAGCCGCCCTCGGTGTCTGCACCAGTGCAATCTCGCTCGCTGAACTGGCGCAGGCTTTAACGGCTTTGGATCTTGGGCGGAGCAAAGTTTGGCGTGCGCTCAATCTGGACGGCGGGTCGTCGAGCGCTTTTTGGTTCCGCCGAAATGACGGTACCACGGTTTCAATCAGCGAAGTGAAATCCGTGCGCGATTTTGTGGGCGTGAGCGGTAAATAGGCGAGAGAACGTAAAAAATCTCACCCCGGGAGAGCGGTTTCGACGTAACTCTAGCGAGCGATGCGCACTTTCGGATGTTTCGAGTTGGGTGAGCGCTCTTTTTACGCCGAGGTGATCGGCGAAGAATTGCATGTTTTGCAGCGTCCTTTCTGGCTCGACACCGCCGTGACCGGGAAAAAAGTTCCCCTCTCCACGGCCAGGATTGCCGTCCCGGTTGCGCCCTCAAAACTTATCGCGGTCGGATTAAATTACGCCGATCATGTCGCGGAGATGAAGCGCACTCCCCTCGGCACGCCGCTCATTTGGTTCAAGGCCCCGAGTTCCCTTTTGGCTCACGAAGGCGAAATCAAAATCGCCTTTCCGGAACACAAAACCGATTTTGAGGTCGAGCTTGCTCTGGTCATCGGGCAAACGACGAAAAATATCAGCGCCGAACGGGCGCTGGAGGCGGTTTTCGGCTACACCGTGGGCGAGGATATCAGCGACCGCGATTTGCAGAACTCGGAGAAGCAGTTCGCTCGCTGCAAATCTTTCGACACCTACTCGCCCCTCGGGCCGTTCGTTTACAGCGAG
>JBDTXE010000172.1:0-4836 GCA_040006335.1 Verrucomicrobiota bacterium
CCACGCTGACCTGCGGGGCTTTTGCCGGAACCTCGACTTATTCGTCGGGCAAAGACATGCAGCAGACCGCGGCGGCCACAGCGCCCTGCGCGGAGTTTTATCGGACGAGGGAGTGGAACGTCTCCCTCTGGGGCACCTACGCTTTCACCGGTGAAGAATACCGCAACGACCGTTACCTTGGCGTCGACCACGCCTTTGGCGGCGGCATCAGCGCGAAATATTTCTTCGCGAAATATTTTGGTCTCGGTGTTGAGGGATACGGCCTTTCGCTCAACGAAAACACCGGCACGTTCTTCAACATCCGCGGAAATTCTAACGGGAGCGGTGCGGCAGGAGCTGCGCTGGGTACTTTCACCTTCCGTTATCCAATTCCCTGCTCCCGATTCGCTCCCTACGCCTTTGGCGGTGGCGGCGTGATCTTCGGCGGCGGCGGACGTGAACAAATTGTCTTCAACGGCAATAATGATGTCTTCACCCGCAACAACGGTAGCGACACGGCCGCCCTCGGTCAGTTCGGCGGTGGTTTCGAAATTCGTGTCACTCCCAACATCGGGATCATGAACGACTTCAGCTGGAATGTCGTCAACGGTGCCCAAAATAACTTCGGCATGGTCCGAAGCGGTGTGACTTTCGCGTTCTAAAAACGATAAGTCTTTTCAGCGGCGGCATTCGGCCAGTCCGGATGCCGCCGTTTTGCGTCCGGCGTCAGACGCTGCTCAACCGTCGCCGTAAGGTTGCATCGCGCTGGAGGTCAGGGACAGTTGCGGCGTGTCCTTCGCTACCATCTTTGGCAATCCAGCGGCCGCCCCGGAAAGCGCGGAAATGCGCGCTTTTGCCACGCAGCTAGACTTGAAGGCTGATTCTGATCTTGATGCTCTGGCGGAGCGCGCCCAGCAGCTGACCCGTCAGTACTTTGGACGGACGATGCGGCTTTTTGCGCCCATCTATCTCTCAAACGAGTGTATCAACAGTTGTCGCTATTGTGGTTTCTCGCGCGAAAACCCGATTCTCCGGGTGACGTTGAGCGTGGATGAATTACTGAAAGAAGCGCGTCATCTTTCGTGCGAAGGCTTCCGCCACGTTCTGCTGGTGGCGGGCGAGCATCCCAAATTCATTGGCCTCGATTATCTTTCAGACTGCGTTCGCGCTTTGCGCGGCGAGTTTCCGTCGATCTCGCTCGAGGTTGGTCCTCTCGAAACCGAGGAGTACAGGCAACTGGTCGAAGCCGGGGCCGAGGGTTTGATCGTCTACCAGGAAACGTACAATCAGGCCATCTATGCCGAAATGCATACGTCGGGGCCGAAGCGAAATTTCGGTTGGCGCCTGGAATGTGCGGAGCGCGCCTATGCCGCTGGGTTTCGTCGCCTAGGAATCGGAGCGCTCTTTGGCCTGGCTCCGTGGCGGGAAGATGCGCTAGCTCTGGCCGCCCATGCGGAATACCTCCTCAGACACTGCTGGAAGGCTTCGCTTACGGTTAGCTTTCCGCGTTTGCGCCCGGCGGCTGGGGAATTCCGCCCGCACCATCCCATGAATGACCGCGAACTCGTTCGCTTGGTCTGTGCCTTTCGGGTCGCGTTTCCCCATGTCGGCATTGTCTTGAGCACGCGCGAGCCGGCGCCTTTGCGCGATCTGTTAACGAAAGTTGGAGTGACCACGATGAGCGCTGGCAGTCACACCGAACCCGGTGGCTATACCGGGCAGGGCGCGGCCAACCTCCATCGCACCGTTCGTGGTCGCATCGTGCCTCCGGAGTCTCCCCTCGACGGCGAATCTGCCACGGCGCAATTTGAGATCAGCGATCGGCGCTCACCGCAGGAAATTGCGGATCTGTTGCGCGGCCGTGGGATCGAGCCGGTATGGAAAGATTGGGACGCCGCCTTGAGCGAAGGGTGACTCTTTTTCTAAACGGTGAACAACGGCCGGGGGTGGAAGCGCCGAATGTCGCGGAACTGGTGAGCGAATTGCAGCTCGTGCCGGCGACACTGCTAATCGAGCACAACGGGACCGCGCTTCATCGCCATGAGTGGGCCTCACGCGCTTTGGCGGAGGGCGACAGGGTCGAGTTTATTCGAGTCGTGGCCGGCGGCTGAAATGATTCGGCCGGGCTCCTTCGAAGCGTTCCCATGAAATTCTAGTCAGGCTTGGCGCACGAAAACTCGCATCCCGTCAATCTGCGTGACGACGACGGGAGTCTGCGCCGCGATGTATTCACCCGCAGTGACGACGTCGACGACGCGTTCGCCGATCTGCGCCTTGCCGCTGGGACGCAACGTGGTGACGGCCGCACCGGTGTCACCCAAGGCGAGGCTACTGTTGCCGGCCAACTCGCCGGCGGTCCGGCTGAAGGAGGGGCCGGGCGGATTCGAAGTCATCAGAGCGAAGCGACGGTAGAAGCTGGTTCGCGGCAGGTAGCGGCCCAGAAGCGCAATCACGACCGCGGAGGCGATCACCGCCAGCAGAAGATTCCACAACGGGAGCGCCAGCATGCGGGTGGAGGGGAGCAGAGGCTGGTCGGGGTAGCGATCGAGCATGGCCCAGAGAAGGGAAGCGAGTATGAGGAAGACGCCCACCACCCCCAAAACAATCGTCGAATGAGCGAAGAAAAAGACCTCGACGAGAATAAAAGCCAGCCCCAGCCCAAAGAGGACGGCGGCCTCCCATCCCGCGAGTCCGGCGAGATAGTGCCCCAGAAAAAAGAGCGTGAAACAGAGGGCCGCGAGCACCCCCGGCAGTGTGGCGCCGGGAATCTTGAATTCAAGATAAGCCGAGACGATTCCGACGAGCAAAAGGATCGGCGCAAAGGCCGTAATCCAAAATGCCAGGCGTTCGAATCCGGTCGGCCGCAACTGCACCACCGCGCCGGAGAGCTTGGCCTTCTGCACCAGGTCCGGGATTCCATTGGCAACGCCTTCCGCGAGGAGCGGTTTCCCGTTCACAATCTCGCTGGCCTCCTGAGCGTTGAGCGAAAGAAGCGACCCGCGTGCGTGCACGATCCGCTCGCCGATTTTCACCTCTTTCTCTTTGTTCATGAAGGCTTCCCCGATATCAGGATTGTGCGAGTTCCTCGCAGCCATTCCGCGAACGAGAGCCGACCAGTAGGAAACTGTTTTGTCGCGCTCTGTCGCCGGCAGGTCGCGACCGTCTGACAGGACAGGCGCGGCTGCTCCGATGGCGCTCACCGGCGACATGAAGATATGTTTCGTCGCGAGCGCAACGAAAGAGCCGGCCGAGCCGGCATTCGAATTAATGAAAGTGTAGGTCGGAATCGAGACGCGGCTGAGCGCGCTCGTCATTTCCTCGGCGGCGTCGAGCCGGCCGCCGTAAGTATTCATCTCGAGAATGATCGCGGATGCGCCGTTCCCCTCCGCCACTTTGAGCGCGCGCCGCAGGAAAACGTAGGAAGGCGTGGAGATCTCTCCCTGCAGAGGAATCACAGCGATGTCGCCGCTTCCAACTTGCTCCCGCGCCTGCGCCGACGGTAGTAGGCTAGCAAGCGCTAGCGCGAAGCCAGCGACACGAGTGCAATTTTCCCACCGGCGCCTCACGCGCTAAGTTTGCCACCGCCCCACCAGTTCCACGAGAGAAAAAATGGCCATTCCGGCAGAAACAATCGAGCAAGTCGCTTCCGCGAACGACATCGTGGAGGTGATTAACACTTATTTCCCGCTTAAGCGCGCCGGTTCCGCTTACAAGGCTCTCTGCCCGTTTCATCAGGAGAAAACCCCCTCTTTCACCGTGAGTCCGCAGCGGCAGACCTTTCACTGCTTCGGCTGCGGCGTGGGGGGGAGCGTTTTCCGGTTCGTGATGGATTACGAGCACATCGAATTTCCCACGGCGGTGCAGAAACTGGCCGATCGTGTCGGGATTCGGATTGTCGAAGAGCGCTCGACCGATGAGCGGCAGCACGAGGCGCGGCGGACGTTGCTGAAGCTGCATGCGGAAGCGACCGAATGGTTTCACCAGAATTTGTTAAAGCGCGAGGGCGGCGCACCGGCGCGTGCTTATCTTAAGACGCGAGGAATCTCGAGCGAAGTCGCTAAAAGATGGAGGCTCGGCTTTGCGCCAGACAGTTGGTCGGCCCTGGCGGAGTGGGCGGCAGGCGAGGGTTATCTGCCAAAGCAACTCCTCGGTAGCGGGCTGGTGAAACTGCGGGATGAGAACCGGAGCGATGGAGAATTCTACGATCGTTTTCGCAACCGGCTGATCTTCCCTATCTGTAATGATATCGGCGAAGTCGTCGCCTTTTCCGGGCGTTTGCTCGATTCGAGCGCAACCGCGGCGAAATATCTCAATTCGCCGGAGACGCCGCTTTTCCGCAAGGGTCACATCCTTTTCGGGCTTGAGAAAACGAAGCGCGCGCTCATCGAAGCGGAGCGCGCCATCGTCTGCGAAGGGCAGCTCGATCTTATCACCCTTTTCGAGGCCGGAATAACCAACGTGGTCGCGCCACAGGGAACCGCCTTCACTGAAACGCAGGCGCGGGTCCTCCGTCATTTTGTCCGTGAGGTGGTGCTCTGTTTCGATGCCGATCCCGCCGGGCAACAGGCGACCGAGCGCTCTCTCGCCGCCCTGCTCGAGAACGAGCTCGCGGTCAGGGTGGCGGAGATGCCGCCCGGAGAAGACCCCGACTCACTCGTCCGTAGCGCAGGTCGAGAGCAATTCGAGGCTCTGATCGAAAGTGCGCGCGATTTCTTCGATTACTGGCTGGAAAAGCGGGCGCATTCGGCCAACCTCGATTCCGCCAGCGAGAAAATGAGTCTGGCCCGTGAGCTAGCCGGGACCGTGGCCTCCGTGCGTGCACCGATCATGCGCGGGCAGATTATCAGTAAGATTGCG
>JBDTXE010000173.1:0-4751 GCA_040006335.1 Verrucomicrobiota bacterium
GGAACACCTGCGCGCGCATGATCGAAAAGAACCAGCTCAGCGCGCGCGAAGAAGACGAGTTCGAACCCGCCCTCGAGTAGTTTCCGGCTGCGTTTTTGACCGGCCTGTCGACCGGTCCCACCGTTCGCTTAGTGGAATTGCTCCTGCTCGGTCGAGCCGTGAAGGGCAGTGGTCGACGACTCACCGCCGGCGATCACTTGGGCCACCTGGTCGAAGTATCCGGTTCCGACTTCCCGCTGGTGCCTCGTTGCGCTGTAACCTCTGCCTTCCGCGGCAAATTCCTCCTCCTGCAACTCAGAGTATGCCGCCATCCCATGATCTTTGTAGCCGTGGGCAAGTTTGAACATGCTGTAATTCAAGGCGTGAAAACCCGCGAGAGTGACGAACTGGAATTTGTATCCCATGGCCCCGAGTTCGCGTTGAAATTTCTCAATCGTTTTCGCCTCGAGCTTCTTTTTCCAGTTGAAGGAAGGCGAGCAATTATAGGCCAGGAGCTTGTCTGGAAATTCCTTCTTCATCGCTTCGGCGAAGCGTTTTGCTTCATCGAGGTTTGGCTCGCTCGTTTCGCACCAGACCATGTCCGCGAAAGGCGCATAGCTCAGGCCGCGATCGATCGCCTGATCGAGTCCCGCGCGGACACGATAGAAGCCTTCGGCAGTACGCTCGCCGGTGAGGAATTTCTTATCGCGCTCGTCCACATCATTCGTGAGCAACGCCGCGGCGTTGGCATCAGTCCGGGCGACGATGACAGTGGGAACATCCAGCACATCGGCCGCGAGACGGGCGGCGATCAAATGAGAGATGGCCTGGCGCGTCGGCACGAGGACCTTTCCGCCCATATGTCCGCATTTCTTTTCGCTCGCGAGCTGATCTTCGAAGTGAACCCCTGAGGCTCCGGCCTCGATCATAGCTTTCGTTAATTCGAAGACGTTGAGGGGTCCGCCGAAGCCGGCTTCAGCATCAGCTACGATCGGGACAAACCAATCGATCTCGCCTTTGCCCTCCGCCTGCTGGATTTGATCCGCCCGTTGCAGCGCCTGGTTAATCCGTTTCACCACCGCGGGGACGCTGTTAGCCGGGTAAAGGCTTTGATCGGGATACATCTGGCCGGCGAGGTTGGCATCTGCCGCCACCTGCCAGCCACTAAGGTAAATGGCCTTTAATCCCGCTTTGACTTGTTGCACCGCCTGATTGCCGGTCAGCGCTCCCAAGGTAGGAACAAAATCTTCAGTGTTCAGCAAATGCCAGAGCTTGTCCGCTCCGCGACGAGCCAAGGTGTGCTCGACAACAATGCTACCCTGGAGACGTTGCACATCGGCCGGAGCGTAATCGCGACGGACACCCCGCCAGCGCGCCGATTTTTTCCAAGCGGACGATTCGTCCTTTCCAGCAGGCGGATTTTTCTTGTTCATAAACTCTCAGTTCAGTTGTTCATACCCAGGTAAAGTGAGGAACTCGACGAACTCCTCCGCGGTCGTAAGCTGGGCAAAAAGCTCGCGAGCGCGATCAAACCTGCCGGCGGCGTACCTTTCTCCGCCTAGGTTCGTTTTAATTTTCACCATCTCCTCTTCGAGCACGCTCCGGAACAGTTTTTCGTCCACCTTGCGGCCGTCGGTCAGAGCCGCCCGCGGATGTCGCATCCACTGCCAGATTTGCGCGCGCGAGATTTCAGCGGTGGCCGCATCTTCCATCAGGTTGAAGATCGGAACCGCGCCGCTGCCCCGCAGCCACGCCTCCAGGTATTGGACTCCCACGCTTACATTCGTGCGCAGGCCGGTCTCGGTGATGGGCTCGCTCGGGCCAAAGTCTAACAAATCCTGAGCAGTGACCTGCACATCGGATCTCTTTCGCGCGATCTGGTTCGGTTCCGGCATCAGGCGATTAAAGGCATCGAGCGCCAGCTGTACCATTCCGGGATGAGCCACCCACGTCCCGTCATGACCATCGCTGGCCTCGCGCTCTTTGTCGGCGCGCACTTTGGCAAAAGCTTCTTCGTTGGCCGCGGGATTGTTCTTGACCGGAATTTGCGCGGCCATTCCTCCCATCGCGAAAATATTCCTGCGATGACAGGTCTTGATGCAGAGAAGCGAGTAAGAGCGCATAAAATGCGTGGTCATCGTGATCAGGACCCGGTCGGCCAGGAGAAAGTCCGGCTTGTGGCGGAATTTTTTGATGCAGGAGAAAATGTAATCCCAGCGCCCGCAATTGAGTCCGGCGGAGTGCTCGCGCAGTTCGTAAAGGATCTCATCCATTTCAAACGCCGCCGGGATCGTCTCAATTAAGACCGTTGCTCTGATGGTTCCCATCGGCAGACCGAGTTCGCTTTGCGCGAGTTTGAAAACGTCATTCCATATCCGGGCCTCGAGATGGCTTTCCATCTTTGGCAGATAGAAATAGGGGCCGCTCCCACGCGAAATCAGCTCTTTTGCGTTGTGGAAAAAATAGAGGCCGAAGTCGAACAGCCCACCGGCCACGGGTTCGCCGTCCACCAGGACGTGCTTTTCGAGAAGGTGCCATCCGCGCGGTCGCGGCATGAGCACCGCCACCTTTTCGTTTAGGACGTATTCCTTGCCCTCAGGATTAGTAAAACGAATGGTCCGCCGAATCGCGTCGCCGAGATTGATTTGGCCTTCCACCATGTTTTTCCATGTCGGGGAATTGGCATCTTCGAAGTCGGCCATGAAGATCTTCGCGCCGGAATTCAGTGCGTTGATTACCATCTTGCGATCGGTGGGCCCGGTGATCTCTACCCGCCGATCCTGGATATCCGCGGGGATGGGCGCGCACGTCCAATCGCCTTCCCGAATCGTCTTGGTTTCGGGTAGAAAATCAAGCGAGCCGCCTTGATCGAGCGACTGTTGGCGCGCGTGCCGCTTTTGCAGGCATTCCACGCGACGAGCCCCAAAGGTGCGTTGCAACTTGGCGACGAAGGCGAGGGCGTCCGGAGTTAGGATCCGACCGAACTCCGGCGAAGTTTCGCCGAGAATTTCGACGCCGTTCGGAGAGGGAGAATTGGGAGTAGTCATCGCAGCAAAGCTACAGTCAGATTGGCCAGTGCGCGCAGAATCTGTGCCGCTTTCTCGGCCGCGGGCTATTTTGAAAGCAGCCGATCGCCAGGGCGATTGTTCGTTCTGCGACTTTGCCGTGGCTCCAGCGGTAGGATTCGAACCTACGACCAATCGGTTAACAGCCGACCGCTCTACCACTGAGCTACGCTGGATCGAGCGGCAATGTGGCGGAACCAGCTTTTGCTGGCAAGCCCACTACTGAAGCTTCTCGCGACGAGAACGCAAACGCGAAGCGGGGATGGACGTGACTAGCTCAAGCGGTTTGACACCGTCGCCAGGCGCGATCGGTTTACTTCAACCGGTAAGCCTCGAGAAGTGCAACTCCCTGAGTGTTGTTTTCGCCGCTGATGACCGCGGTGTAGTTTCCCGGTGGCAGAGTCACAATCATAGCTGCCTCTCTCGGATTCGAAGGAGCATAATTATTCTTCACTAGGTTTGCCGCTTGCGTGGCGTCGTCCTGCCAATCCTGGCAAGAGCGGATCAACTTTCCGTCAGCGTCGTAAACGCTGAGCTCGGGGTTGGCGAGCACACTGTTCACACCGTAAGACTTCAGCGAAGGACCCAGCGCCCGGACGATGACGCGGGCTTTGGTGTCGCCGTCAACCACCAGTCCACCGATGAGGACGTGGTCGCCCACCTGCACCAGCGATCGCGTGCTGACGTTCAGCAGCTGCGAGTCAGCGCCAGGAGAAACATCGTAACATTCCGCTAAGGCGACACCAGTGCTGCCATTATTCCCTCGGACGATGAAGGTGTAGGCGCCCGGTTCGACTGTGACGGCAATGGCTGATTCCTTCTCCGAGTCCGGCTGAAGCCGATGATAGCGGCCACCGGGACCGAAAAGATCCGCCTGCGTATCGCGCCAGTCGTTGTTTGTGGCCACAAGCGCTCCGGCCGAATCGCGCAATTCGATCGTCGGATCACTCAGGACGCCGGTGACGCCGAACGCGGTGAGTGAAGGCCCCATGGCCCGGATCACGATTCGTTTCTGGGCCGCACCACGGACGATGAACCCGCCGATTGCGACGTTATCGTTTAGTCCGACCTGCATGCGCGCGGAGACATTGGTCAGGAGCGAAGGTGAGGGCGTCGGAGTCGGCTGGGCAGTCGCGCTCGGTGAAGGGGAGGGTTCCGGAGTCGCCGTGGGATCCGGCGTCGAAGTTGGCGAGGGTGTCGCGCTGGGCGACGCGGTGGGCTCGGGCGAGGCGGTCGGCGTTGGCGTCGGGCTGGGGCTTGGGGTTGGACTAGGGTCCGGCGAGACTGTGGGAGTTGGTGTGGCGGTTGGGGTCGGGGTTGGCTCTGGAGTCGGTGTCGGCGTAGCGGTTGGGGTGGCGGTCGGCTGTGGAGTTGGGGTCGGAGCCGGAGTGGCCGAAGGCTGTGGTGTGGAAGTCGGTGTTGCGGTGGGCTCTGGAGTGGGAAGCGGAGTCGGCGTCGGAGAAGGTTGTGGCGTCGGCTCCGGAGTGGGTGTCGGGGTAGCGCTGGGGGTGGCAGTTGGCTCTGGCGTAGGGAGCGGGGTCGGCGTTGGCGTCGGTGCGGGGACGATCGTAGGGGTAGGTGACGGTGTGGGCGCGGGTGTGGGAGCTGGTAGAGTGAAGCTGACCTGGTTTGAAGGGGCGCTCTCCGCGCCCGCCGCGGTGTAGGCCGAAGCGGTGAAATAGTATGTCGCCCCCTGGGTGAGATTGG
>JBDTXE010000174.1:0-4697 GCA_040006335.1 Verrucomicrobiota bacterium
GCGCCGGGGTGATTTTCAGGACGCGCGCCGCGCCATGACCAAACTGCTGATCAGCGACGAAGAGATTTCCTTTGCCGTCGAAAGCGAGGGCGAAGGGGTGGAGGCCGCTGGCAAAAAGGGAGGCGGCGCCGCTAGGTTTGACGACAGTGATCGTTCCCCGATTCGGTTCACTGTAGTAAATATCGCCCGACGCGGCTGAGGCTGCCAAAGGGGCAAGGAGTGCGGTCAGACTGACCAGAGACCTGGCGAGCAGGCAGGTCAGGGTCGGACCGAGGTATTTCGCGTGTGATCCGCTCTTCCGGGAAGAGCGGGTAGAAGGAAATCCGGGGACAGACATGTCCACTATTCATGGGCATTGAGCCGGCAAATGTCACGCCTATTTCCTGAACGAGAAAGCGCGAGCCCGGATGTCGTGGCAGGACTGGTCGGCTGGACCGCAAATCGAAGCGAGCCGGCTTTGGCACGTTGGTGCCAAAAACGCGGACCGACGATCACTTATCACCCAGGTTAATCCGATGAAGAGGTGAGTTACTCCCGGGATTTGCCAACGGGATAGGCCGAGATTAATTGACCTTGAAGTTCTGGGACGGCGGCCTTAGCTGCTTTGCGCTGAAACCGTCCATCAACTCTTCGCCGCGCGAGCTTGTCTATCGGATTCCATTGCTGGTGCGGATGACGCACTGGCTCATCGCTTTTGCGCTATTAGTGCTTCTGGTCAGCGGTCTGCAGATTTTCAACGCGCATCCTTCTCTCTATTGGGGGAGCGCATCAAAGTTCGATCGCCCTTTCCTCGACATCGGGTCGGCTGAAAACGCGAGCGGCGAGAAGCGCGGTTATCTACGGCTCGGGTCGCGGCAATGGGATACCACTGGGGTTCTCGGTCTTTCCAAGGGCGGCGACGGCCAGGCCGACGCGCGCGCCTTTCCGCACTGGATCCTGCTGCCTTCCTATCAAAGTCTCGGCGACGGCCGGCGCTGGCATTTCTTCTTTGCCTGGTGCCTCGCGCTCGGGCTGGGCCTTTACTTTGTCGCTAATTTCATTCGCGGCCGGCTGCGGCGCGATCTTCTTCCGACGGGGCGCGACGTCCGGGGCATCGGGCGTTCCGTGCTCGATCACTTGAAGTTCCGTTTCTCGCACGGCGCTCGCCACTACAATGTCCTGCAAAAGATCGCCTATCTCAGTGTCATGTTCGGCCTGGTGCCGCTGGTTATTTTGACCGGCCTCGCGCTTTCTCCGGGGTTCGATGCGGCGGCGCCGTGGCTGCTGATCCTTTGCGGCGGCCGGCAAAGCGCGCGTTCCCTGCACTTCCTCGGCACGTTCGCTCTTGTGCTCTTTGTTTTCGTTCATGTTTTCCATGTCATCGCCGCGGGGCCGATCAACGAAATGCGCTCGATCATTACGGGCTGGTTCTTCGTTCGCGAGCCGGCCGAGAAAACTACGGAGGAGGGAGACTTGAAATGAATCCTTCGAATCGACGAACCTTCCTGCGCGGCGCTCTCATGGCGGCGACGGGAGCTTGCCTGGCCGCGTGCGATCGTCTGAACAGCTCGCCGGCGGTTCTCAAAGTTCTCGATAGCGCAGAGGGCCTGAACCGGCGCCTCACCGGAGCATTGGCGCGCAAGGCGCTGGCGCGAGAATTTCCCGCGAGCGCAATCTCACCGCACTTTCGCGCGAACGGCAGCACCGATCCGGACAAGGAGAGTTACCGTCAATTGGTGGAAAATAATTTCGCGGAATACAAACTGGAGATTGGTGGACTGGTCGAGCGACCTCTTCAACTCTCCCTGGCGGAGCTGCGCGCCGCGCCCAGTCGCACTCAGATCACGCGCCACGATTGCGTGGAAGGCTGGAGCTGCATCGGCAAATGGCAGGGGGCGAAGCTGGGCCCGCTGCTCGATCGCGCCGGGCTGAAACCGAACGCACGTTTCATCGCCTTTTACTGCGCGGATACGCTTGGGGAAAATCTCGATGGGAGCGACGACTACTACGAGACGATCGACCTCGACGATGCCTACCACGAGCAAACGATCCTCGCTTACGAGATGAACGATCAGGTCTTACCGGTCGCGCACGGTGCGCCGCTCCGGCTGCGCCTGGAGCGGCAGCTCGGTTACAAGATGGCGAAGTATATTATGCGCATTGAAGCGATCGAGGACTTCGCTCACCTCGCCGCCGGCAAGGGCGGCTATTGGGAAGATCGCGGTTACGCTTGGTTCGCCGGGATTTAGTGCGCCGAGGATTGCAACGCGGTTAAGATCATCGCGGGTGCTCGTGGTTTCTAACCAGGACGGGCTCGGATTTACGGCAGATAATATAGTTCCATCAGAGCCAGGCCGCTGGCGCCATTCTTGCCGCTGACGACGGCGGTGTAGTTACCTGCCGGCAGGGTGGAAAAGATCGCAGCCTCGGTCGGATGCGGCGGGGCGTAACCGGTGGTCTGGATGACGGCCCCCTGGGGCAGCTGCCAGTTATCGTTAGTGGCGATAGTCGCGCCGTTGGAGTTAACCAGATTCAGGACGGGATCCTGCAGCACTCCGGTAAGGCCGAAATCGCCCAGAGTGGGACCGAGCGCCCGGATGACGACACGGGTGTTGTTCGCCTCCGCAATAAAACCGCCGATGAGGACCTGGCTGCCGCTGCCGACAAATCCGCGGGTGCTTATGTTCCGCAGAATCGAATTTGTCGCGCCGCTGATATCGTAGGCTTCGATCAGGCCCACCCCGGTCGTTCCCCGCGCCCCGCTCAGAATGGCGGTGTAATTGCCGGCAGGCAGGGTCGCCAGAATCGCCGCCTCCGCGTCAATCGGGGGCGCTTTGCCGGTGGCCTGGATGAGACTCTGTTGCGTCTGTTTCCAGTTATCGTTAGTGGCCAGGAGACGATCATGCCCGGCCGCGTCGGTTTGATGCAGGGCCAGGACCGGGTCGGCCAGGAATCCGGTAACGCCGTATCGCCCGAGAGTAGGCCCCAAGCCGCGGACGAGCACTTGCTTCGGCTGGGAGCCTTGGACAATAAATCCACCGATGGTGACATTGGCGCCCGTCTGCACCTGAACGCGGCTGGAGATATTTGAGAGATGAGGCGCGCCGATGACTTCAAAGGTGGGACCGAAAAGGTAGACCGCGGGATCGGTGGAGGTGGGATAGTTCACGCCGTTGCTCGGCGGCGAGTTCGTAAAAGCTCCAGCTTCCAGAGTGATTACCGGGCTGACGTTGAAATCGCCCTGTGGCACGCCGCGAGCGTAGTTATCGTAGGTGTTCGCGCCCATGACAAAATAGTCAGTTCCCGCGGTCAAAGTGACCGGGGGGACAGGGTGATAATGGAAATAGCCGCGTAGAGGGTCGGCGTTGGAAACCAGGGTTGAGGCGACAAGGCTTTTCGTCGTGGCATTAAAAATACCGACAAGATGAGATTCCTTGAACCCGTCCCGGTTGTCATCGTAGTAGCCAAGGGTGCTCAGCTGAATATCGCGCTTCGGCCGGAAGAGATAGCCCATACAGAATGCGGCCTCATTGACATTCGTCCCGCCATCGAGCGCGCTGAAATCCACCGCCGCGGCAGTGGAGCTGCCAGCTTCTAATTTAAAGCTTGGTCCGAAATCGCCGTGAAACCCAGGAGCTTGCTGATCAAGATCAGGATAACGCAGAGCGGTTTCCTGACTGTCGGAGGGATTCACTCCAGCGAAACCGACGAAAGTGATGTGAGGGCTGACGAGTAGAGTCGTAACGCTGACCGCGTAATGCTCGGTCAAACTCAGGGCCATGGCGAAGTAGTCGCGACCCGCGGTCAGAGTGACCGGGGTGATGGCGTGATAGCGGAAGAAGCCGGTGATCGGATCGCTCGGGAGAACGGTGGTGGAGGCAACCAGTTGCCGGGTGATGACATCGTAGATGCCGACCGGATGAGCCTGAGTCAGGCCGTTCTTCTGGTCGTCGTAGAAGCCGAGCGCGGTAACCCGGGAGTTGTCGTTGGCGGTGAAGCGGAAGCCGAGTGAGTACGAGCCCTGGGTATAATCAAATCCGCTCCCCAGAGCGGCAAAGTCGAGCGCCTCCTCGCCTTGCGCGTGGCAGATCGCGGGAAGGCAGAAAGCGCTCGCAGAGATGATTCCAGACCACAAAAGAGCGCGACATCTGAGCTCAGAGTTAGCCGCTACGCGAAAGAGGAAACACAATATTCTCATCACCATGAGAAGCGCAGAGCGATACGGAAAAGGGCCAAACAGACACCTGACCCCAGCGCAATCACCTGATCAACCAGGCGTTCGCCGCGATCTAGGTGGTCGCTTTCTGAGCCGCGATTGATTTATGGTCGGTCCTGATCACAGAGGGCAGGGCGCTATCTGTCAGAATCGGAATTCACGGATTGTTGCTCGCGCCGGCGATCGTCATCGCGAATGGCGAACTGGCCAGACAGGAAACCGATTCGTTCTGGAGTACCTATGGTCTGGCGCTGGCGCATTTCGCTACCGGCGACCCAGCCGAGGCCGAGACCGAGGCCGCCGCGCCGTCGACGGCTTCCCCAAGCGAGTGACCGAAGATTCACGCGCGCACGGCGCTTTGCGGCGGGCGGTCGTAGCAGTGAGGACATGAAACTGACAGCTCGTAACGATCGTCTTCCTGCTCGCTTGGAGTTAACGGAGTCTGGCAGACGAAACAGAGCGCGGCGTCGGTTTCGCGCAGAGCGGGATCGAGCGCGACGCG